>JAOHMI010000041.1 GCA_028101965.1 Bacteriovoracaceae bacterium | reverse complement strand
GATATTAATTTTTTGAAAGCTTTGTCGTACTTTTACCAAGTACAACGGCCCAGGGACGACAAAGTACAACAAACCATGTGATTTAGACTGATTTACAATGACTTAGAAGCTACCAATACGTGCTATCTAAGCTCCTGAAAACACTTCAGGGATTAAGTAATTTCAATTAGTTGAGAGAGTGAAAATTTGGGAACCAGATACATGGTGGAGGTGGCGGGAATCGAACCCGCGTCCAAAGATGCCGCTGAAAGAGAGTCCTACGTGTGTAGCTTCGCTGAGGCTTGAAGCGGCCGTTATACTTTTGTCAAAGTAAAAAAACCCGGTGATTTGTAAGGCGTTCTCCCGGCCAACTCTCCCTTGATTTTTTTAACCAGGACCAAGAACCTGCTGTGCTAGTTTCTGTTTCTTGGGACTAGCCCCTCAATGTTGCAGTAGTCGTTCGACTAGGCAGCCATAGCAAAGTTTTCTTCGCCAGATAAAGTTTGGTCGGATTTTTACTAGGCCTTCCGACCAACCTAGACACGCACTCAATTCGTTGATTCATCCCTGTCGAAGCCTGGGCACCCCCAAATTGTGATCCCTTATTGTAGCAATATTAATATGCTGTGCCAATCCTTGCTAGGCAAAAATAAAAATATTTATAGGGATAATTGAGTAACTCTTATAAAATTTACTCTAGAATTCTTGTAAAGAGAACTTTCTTTTAAATATTAATCTATTCTTAGACTCTTAAAATCTTAAAGCTTAAATTCGTGTAGTGGAGAACCTCGCCTCAACTTCTTCGTATTCTTCACCAACACACAGCTTACCTTCATGAGAATTGTAACGATCTCGAAATATTTTCTTAATGTAAGACTCTTCACTACTTCCTCGTCCAAAATCTTCAACAGTAAGTTTCGACATGGCCATAATGCTACATTGATTTTCTTCAAAGTTCTCCCAAGATGGAAGATTGTGATCCGTAAAATTTGAAGGATGCTTTGGAAAAGGAATCACACAACGATAATCGCCGCATATTTTCTCATATTCAAAGTAATTTTTTCTATATTCATCTGTTGGAATAATTGGAAGACCTCCAATAGTAGAGTTACTAAAGTCCTCTTTTGCAAAGAAAAAATGTCGACCAACGGTACACAGAGCAATTCCAATTCTGTTTTCCGCCCACCATCTTTTGAAGTTTTTTGCTCCGGTGGATTTTCGTCTCATCCTCTGCTCATGTTGTTCGGCAATATAATTATAAATACGAGTAAAAAATAATCCTGAGGCCGCTTCATAAAGCTTTCCGACTTGAAAGTAATCATCAGCTTGATTGGCAAGTTCTTCTCCCTTTAAATCATACCCAATGGATTCGATTTCATTATCAATTTTTTCTGCTAATTGGTCATAATGATATTTATCGATGGTCACTCGGTCTGTATTATAATCTTCATTGATGTCAACTGGATCTGAGTAATAGCTTTTATCCTTTTGAAACCGAGAGATTATATTTAAGTAACGCTGATAACCAGCAATAAGTGAGCCCATCCCTAACTTTAATGTTCTAATTTCTTCGGCCTGAGTACACTTTGATAACTCTTCTTTCGTGGTTGCATCGATCCATCTAATGATAAATAATCTTTGACTACAATTATTACTGTCATCATGAAAATTATTTCGATCAACCACAGAAACTAATTTTTGAATTCGATCAATATCAAAAAGTTTAAAACCATCTTCTACTTCTCTTTGGATGCTGATTTTATCCTGAAAACCATTACTACTTTGAATATCTTGAGTTGGTTTTTCCAATTCTTCACTATCATTATACTTATATTGTAGATACTCAAAATATACACGCTGAATGGCGAACCTCATTTCATCATTATCTTTATCAATATCTTCAGGGCCAATAATTCCTAATTCAACCAACTTACTTCCTGATTTTTTACCAATTTTTTTCTCAACCGCTTGAAGAATCATTTCTTCATTAATTTTACCATCTTCAAAGTCTTTCATTTCAAAGCCAAGAACCGCAAGTGAAGCACGAGCTTCCTTGTTATTCTGATCTTCAAGACCATCTAAACAGTTTTCAACTTCATCATCATTATTAAGACTTGAAGATACACTCTTATCATTTTTACTAAGGACTTCACTCATCTTGGTTTGCAACTGCATTTGAGAGCAATCTTCAGCATTTCCAGACTTAGAACTTTTTACTTTTTTAAAGTTAAAATCCCATTTAGAGTTATTCCACATCCCTTTGAAAATTCCTAAACGACCTAACATTGAAGGCTTATTTCCGACAGCAGCTAATTGACCATCATTATTATGGTCACGTAAAAGTGTTTTAGGACTTTCAAAAAGTAATGTTCTCAAGCTACCTATTCTTTGTTTCGTTTTTATTTGCTGGGTTAATTTATTTGATGCCTCTCCCACTCTTTTAATACTTTTTTTATCTTTAGTTACGCGGCTAGCAATTTCCTCTGCAGCATTTTCTTCATCAACTCCCATAATTTCATGGTAATGATTTGTATAGTAAGCAGTATCAGTTTTTAAATTAAAAGTATCGTTTAACTTGGCATTCTCACCACCTTCTACTTCTTCAAAAATCGATAAATTCGCACCACCAGCAAAAGCTACTAAAGAATATTCATCTTTTAAATACTTCATTTGTAACCGAGCTGTAATGACGGCTTCAACAAATGAAACTTTTTTTATTTTTCCAGTTTCCGTATCATAAATAGGATGAGTCCGAGTTAAGATTTCATTAATATGATCAATGGTTTTAACCTGACCTTTTCTTCTCGGGCGCGCTTCATTCCAACTACCTGGTACTTCTTCTTCTTCTTTCGCATACTGCTTGCGGTCTTCTTCGAGAGATAAGAAATAATTACGAATTCTTTCCACTTCTGGCAACTTTTTATCAGTAGTACCGCGAACAATTATCTCATCTTCATAATCACGGCGATAGAAATTATAATAACGGCGACAATCTTTGTCTCCATCATCACAATTTAATCGGCATGAATTTGCTTGCAGTTTAAAAGAATGATGAACAAAGCACATTAGTGCTTCATCAAAACTAGGTCCTTTATCATATGAGCCTATACCGATATATTCATGATAATTACCATAATAAGCTTCAGTAAAGTACTTGGCCATTTCCATACGGTCTGAACTAGAAGCTTCCTTTCCATCAACTATACTTGATTGAACAATTCCTCTAACTTTATCAAGTGCACTACTCCCAAATTTAAATGCGGATGAACCGAGTACTGGTAATGCCGTACTAGCAACGGAGGAAGTCGCCTCTAATAAATTTGTGACGAATCTCATAGAATTAAGAACAATATTTTTATTTTGTTGACCACATTTTTTAATCCATTCTTCACAAGTATTAATCTGTTTATTTTCATTAACTCGATTATAGTATTCTTGAAGCTCAGTACCTCGAATTTTTTCATCAAAATAATCACAAGCTCGTCCTCTTTTACTACTGTCCATATTTGGATTATGCATGACGATGCTATTGCCATGTTTATTTATTTTTTCCAAAAGATCTCTAGCTCGATCAATTGGAGAAACAACAGTGTCTTCCTTTTTCTCATTTGCATAATTAACAACATCAATCCCCTTTGCCATTTGATCGATATAACGAGCATCATCTCTCTTTTCACTCTCTACATAATCTTTAGAAGGTACTCCTGTACCCACAAGAGCATTACTCGCTAGCTTCTCAGATGCGCTGGAAACTTGGTCAATTTTAGCATCTTGGTTTTTCTCCACATACTTCCGAGTGCTTCTTTCAACTTTATATTCGTATTCAACAATTCTTAATTCACAAACTAAATTAAGAGTTTTTTTGATTTGATTTGCGATGAATCGAATACACTCATGCAAGTGTGTATTCGCAGAACCTGTTGACATACTCGCTTCACCATTTGTAGTAACTCCATCTTTCTCGAAGACACCACAATAATTCTCAACAATATAGTTTCTATAATCTTGATTTTTCTCTGTAACGATAACTGGATCAAATGAATAATCATTGTGAAAAGAACATAAAGGAGCATTAATCGGAACATCAACTGGCTGACCACGATGAGATGAATTTTGATAAACTTTATAGCCCTCTACTTTTGACTCATTTTCAACCACCTCAATTAATGTATTATTTTTTAATTGATTAGATTGATGATAAATAGCTTCGCCAAAATGATCAAAGACTGCCTGTAAATTGATACTTGCATTGGTTTTTGTCAATTCGGTGATAATCTCTTCTTTAATCACACCATCTGCTAAGTTTGATTGCTCTTTTTTTGTGACAACATCAGGTCTCATGATTTGAAAGTGATGTTCAGACAATGGAGAGAAAAGTCCTTGTCCTTTAACAAAAACTTTATACAGTTCATCAGATTTTCTTTTATACTCACTATCTAAACCAGCAACTTGTTCTTTTTCATACTGCTCTCGCTCTTCGCTTCCCATGGCCAAACATATGGCCAGGTCTGCTTGATCAACATCCTGCTGAAAGTCCATAACACTCTTCATATCTTGGGTAAGGTTTTTCGTTGATTCACTATACTCACGATAAAAAGGACAACTCTTACTATCCGTATAATTCATCACCACATCTGTGGCGATTTTTTTGTGATTATTAAACTGCTCTTCTTGGCGTTCAAAATAGTCACCATCTTCTTGGGAAAAAACAAAGGAGCTAAACAAAGGAAGTGCTAAACCAAATACAATAATTAAAATTTGATTTATTAAACTCTTAATTTTCATGAAAATATTCCTATAGTTCTAAATTGCCACGATCGATATCGAGTCAATTATATGGCTAATCAATACTTCTGGTTTGTCTTTATTTTTTTTGTTACTCTCTATTTTCAACGTAATATTTTGAACTAAACCACCCACCATTTTTTTTAAATGAATGATATAAGTAGATTGTTTGTTCTCGTTTTCTAGACTGATCACTTCACATCCATCCACATTTTTTAAAAGAGATGAATTTTCATTGCAATTTTGAGTCTCAAACTTTTGATTTAATTTCTTAGGAGTTAATTTTGCATTAATCAAAACTCTAACGGCGAGCTTTCTACCTTCTAATTTAAAGGTTCTCTCTAGAGATGTACCGGCCATATTATCAACTTCCCAGTCCAGATCCACCATATTTAAATGGAGGAATCTATTCAGAGGAATAGTTGTTACATTCTCATCAATACCTTTTGATGATGTGTAAATTAAGGCACAAAGTACAACTATTAAAATAGTGACTTCTATTACTTTACTTTTCACGGGTGCATTCATTAAAGCGCAGCTAAAAATTTTTTTAAGGAATTTTCATAAATATCGATAAATATTTCACTAAAGCTTACAAAAAAGTACTTATCCTTAACAAAAACGGTGTAAGACTCTGAGAGGTATTTCGCAAATTATCATTTTGTAATCAAAAAAAGGCGTTTTAATGATAATTTTTATACAACTGATTACAAAAAAGAAACACACAAAAAAACTCAATATTATTATTTGAGAATCAATAATTTCGAAAAAGATGGTTTTATTAAAGAGAGATCAATCTTCAAATAACGATTCCAGAGGATTTGTTAATAGCTCTGAGAATGGATACCCACTTTCCAATTCATCAAATAGGTCAGAATTATAATTTCTTAGGAAATCATTATTTTCTTTCACAAGTTGTGTTGAGCATGCATCGGCTGGAGCATCAGGTAATTCGAAATAGGCATAACCATCTTCTTTCCAATCATTGGCATTAGCCATTTGATAGGTAATTCCATTCCCAGATTGATCATGAAAAATCAGCATGCGAAGATCTCCAGAGACGAGAAGTCGAGAACCAACTTTCACCCGATTAGTCTCCACAATTTGCCCAATACCAGAATAGTTTTTACAAGAGTGTTCTTCTACTCCGTTGTAAAGAGCAATTCCAACATTGGATCCATTGTCCACTTCAAAATCTCGATACTCTGAATACGGTCCTAGACGTAAAAGATCCCCCTCGATTCGATAAGATTCTAAGAACTGATTAACTCTCTTTTTCGTTTCTTGATTAAGGGCACGGCAAAAGCGATATTCCCATTCAGCTATATCAAATCGAGTTTTCACATCCCCAGCTTCTGTATTTAGATAATGATGATTATGAATTTGTTTCTCGGTATAATTCTTATAATATTCTGAGAAATGAATAGAGATAGAAGGTGTCTTAAAATTAATCAAATTGGACAAATGATCTAAGGAGTATTCATAAGTAATGCTTCGACGAATGCTTTTATCTTTAAAAGAATATTGAACAGATGAGGTTTCTTCATGACAAATAATTGAGATATCTACATTGTAAATCTGCCGTATGTCTCTGATGCTTTTTTGATGAACATCGGATGCTTTTAAACCATCTTTTGTTAAAGTCCCTCGAATGCAAAAACTCAAAATATCAGTAACCGGCTTAAACTTCCGCATAGTCCGTTGAAACTCTAGGGAGTGCAGTGAAACATCTTGAGAAAAGAGATAATTAAAATTAAATAGTGATGATAATAATGCGACTAAAAAAAACCAACTTGAGTTCATAATTCGACTCCTAAAAAAATTCTTACTAAGGGATATTGAGGCAGAATAAATCAAGCAATCA
Source organism: Bacteriovoracaceae bacterium (assembly GCA_028101965.1). Lineage (GTDB taxonomy): Bacteria > Bdellovibrionota > Bacteriovoracia > Bacteriovoracales > Bacteriovoracaceae > JAOHMI01. The sequence continues at coordinate 14,230 of JAOHMI010000041.1, read as the reverse complement.
TTTAAACAACTATATTGACCTCAATTGACCTATTTTTACATAGTTACCCATCAGCTCTTTAGGGACTTCAAAACCTCACCCAAATGTAAAAAACCGACAATTTTGTTCAAGTTGCCAGCTATTCTTGACGATATAAGTATAGGAAATAGCTTAATTCCCCTCTAACCAGTTAAATGCCGGTGAAGTGGGCTAAATGCTTTAAAATAAAAGACCTAAGGGTAGAAAAATAGAGTATATGAAGCTTGTATGTAATCTGATCATATTCATCGTCATCCTGACCCTTACTTCTTGTGCACAAAAAGATAGTGATGGAAGTAAATTAGTCAGTGGGGGTTCCGAAGGAGCTGCGTCTACTAATTTGAATGAAGTTAGTGGAAATCCATCACCTCCATCTCCTCCTCCACCAACACCTTTTTCATTATTAACAGTACCAATTGAAAATGAATTTATTAATCTAAATGATGACTCTGCTACATATCCTGTTTCAGGAGATTGCTATGGTGAAGGAAGAACCGTTTCAATATTCATTAACTCTAACCCCGCCTCTTCTCCTGTCGGTTTTATATGTTCATCGGGAAACTTCACCGGCACCATTGATGTGACCGGTTTAAGTGAAGGAACATTATCTTTTCATAGTTCAATATTGGATGATGACTCTAATCCAGTTGTAAGTGATAGCTTCAATGTGGAAAAAGATATCACCGCTCCCACTATAAACTTAACCAACCCTCCACATAATTCAAAAATTACCTCTCTTAACGACTCCGCTACTTTCACCATTGATGGAACTTGCTCGGAAAATTCACAAACAGTGAACATTCAAATTAATGATAGCGATGCCAATGGGCAAATTGGCTTTAATTGTGACGGGAGTAATTTTACCGGAACCATTGATACTACAGGTGAGCCTGATAGCTCTTTAAGTTTTACGGCCATCATTGTTGATACCGCAGGAAATAGCACTTCATCTGCAATTAACGTAATTCAAAAAGATGCCTTCGCTCCGGTAGTTGCCATAACTTCCCCCATCGATAGTGGTTCAATTAATCAAGGCAGCAATTCAGCAACCTATTCTGTTACAGGAACTTGTAATAAAAATGCTGATCCGGTGAGTATTACAGTTAACTCAAACCCCGCAGCTAACCCAGTTGGATTTATTTGTGATGGCTCTAGTTTTGCTGGAACTATCGATGTCACCGGTCTTGCAGAAGGACCATTAGTCTTTAAAGCCAGCATGCAAGATATTGATAATAATTTATTTGAAAGCTCAGATATTAATGTCACCAAAGATACTACAGCGCCTAGTTTTGTTTATGACCCGACTGGGGTCGTGAACTTGGCCAATAAAAATAACTATGTCATTAGTGGAACTTGTAGTGAAGATGGTGCCACTTTAACCATAAATCTTGGAGGAGTGGTTAATAATCCGAGCTGCTCTGGAGGGATTTGGACTACCAATAGTTGGGATGTCAGCGCAGTGAGTGATGGAGCAGGACAAGTGATTACTGGAAGTATTATGGATGCTGCTGGAAATAGTTCTACTCCTCTCAACTCTTCTACCACTAAGGATACTATCATCCCCACTGTCTCAATTACGAGTTATCCAGATATAACTGCGGCTAATGAAACCAACTATACATTGGTTGGTACTTGTAGTGAAAATGGAAACACAGTGGACATCATGGTGGGAACCTTAAGCTTTTCAACAACCTGTTCAAGTGAAGCCTGGATATCAAATGGGAATGATGTTAGCTCACTTCCGGACAACGCGAACACTTTAGTTACTGCGGACATCAGTGACAACGTTAACAATGATGCCATCCAAGCCACACAAACCGTGGACAAAACCACATCAGTTCCATTGGTTTCAATCTTAAGTTCGCCTGACATAGACCAATCTAATCAAACTGCTTATACGGTCTCAGGAGGTTGTAGTGAGAATGGAAGAATCGTTGATGTAAATATTGGGGCCATTAATGTCACTCCAAACTGTACTAGTGGTAGTTGGTCCATAGGGGCTATCGATGTTAGTGCATTACCAGATAATCCTACTCTTTCCATAACCGCTGATCATGATAATGATATGGGAACTCCTGCCACTCAAGCATCAGCAACTGTTAATAAGGATACAACGATTCCCACGGTGACGATTACAAATCCACCTGACATAAATGTTAATAACCATACAGCTTACACCGTCAGTGGAACTTGTAGCGAAAATGGTCAAGCGGTGGATATAAGTATTGGCACACAAAACTATTCACCCATTTGTAGTTCGGGTGCCTGGCTCAGTGGCCCCAATAATATTTCATCACAACCAGACAATCCATCACTTCTCATTACCGCTGATCATCAAAATGGCGGAGGAACTCCGGCCAATCAAGCAATAGCTTATGTGGATAAGTCCACAACTACTCCAACAGTAAGTGGCCTTTCAGTTCCAGCAACATACTCCAGTTCACTTGATTTAGATTGGAGTTTAGAAGATCCAGGTGGTTTCACCATCGATGATTATATTATTCAATATAGAGAAGTTGGCTCTCCTACTTGGTTAACTTTTGATGATGGAGTTTCCACAGAAACGAATGCCACGGTCACTGGTTTAGCCTCCAGTACAAATTATGAATTTCAAGTATCAGTCATGTACGATACGACTAATCAATCTGTTTGGTCGAATGTAGCAGAAGGTGAAACTCAGCCTGACAATCCAATTTTTACTCCACTACATTCAATGAATGTGGGAGGTGCTACCACAAGTTCAGTAGTTGCCCATGAAGATGATACAGATGTTTTATTAAATGGAGTTGCTCTGGTTACCCTTAATGCTGGAGAAAACCATGTTTTCACTTCAACACAATACGATATTATTGAAGCTGATAAGCCAATTTATACTGCAGGTAGAAAAGGTAGTGGTGGGGACAATCAAAAAGGAAATATAGTTTGGAATAATGCTGGTTGGGCAGGTAAAACTTTTTCTTTTAATGCTCTTAGAAATAACCCACAACAGCTGAATGTCTTTGCCTTTGAGAATGCGACTATAGAAGTTAAACAAGGAGGAACTGTTTTAGCTTCGACCACTTTAACTGAAAATACTGGTGGTAACCTATCTTGGTCACAGTACGGTAGTTATCAAATAGTTTCCACTGGAACTATTTTAGCATTTCACTATTCAGGAAGTGGTGGTATCATTGTTGACCCTAAACCCATTCTACCTGGGCATACTGAGCTCATTGGTATTCCATCTCGAGAGGGGCGACTAACGGTACTTGAAGACGGAACCAATTATACTATTCTTCATTCTGACTCGACTACTTCAAACGGAAGTCTAAACCGTAACCAATACAAGTACTTTGCACCTCAAGGAACAATTGGTTTGTTTCAGGAAGAGTCCGTACTCATTACGGCCGATAAAAAAATAAGTGCTTCTAGCTTTGCTGATAGTAATGGCTATTGCGCTACATCGTTTCTTCCCACAAATTTAATGAAACATAATTATGTTATCAATGTTGCTTCTAGTTATGTTGCCTTCGCTAGCCTAGAAGCAGGTACGATTGATGTGATCAACAACATTGGAACAGTTGTGGAAACTTTAACGCTTGCACGCAGTGGATCAGATCCAAATGCTCCTTATAAAGCGCGAAGAGATACATCCTCTAATGCTGGGTATCGATTTATTTCCACTGTTCCTGCAGCGGCGTTTTATCATCCGAGTACTGATACGGGAGCTGCTGTTAATGATGAAACTGTTCTTTATGGTTATGATCCATAATAAAATTATTTAGCTGCATTCACTTACAAGTTGAATTAAATTAGAGATTTGTTAATCCAATAAACTAATCACACGCTATTGAATGAGGATGTGAAAACTGTTCTTTAATTAATTTTTTTAAATCAGCAATGCTAGGGAAGTTAATTTCAAGAAAATTATTTTTTGAGACTAATTTAGAAGCTAAGCCAAGGCTTTTCGCTGCTATAATTTCAGGTTTATCTTCTCCAAAGTAAACTAAAGGACAATTAGATAAAAAGAGTGCTCTCGAAAAAAGAATAGGAGCTGGTTTTCTTTCTAAATCACTTAAAGGGATAATTATATTATCAAATTGATTCCAATCAAATGGTAATCGCCCTATCCACTTCTTCTTTACGTATGCTTTTAAAGTCTTTAATTTTTCCTCATAATTATCGCCGAATGTTTGTGGAATATTAGTGATAAGTCCAACTTGAAAACCTTGAGATTTTAATTTTTGAACATATTGATAGGAATTAGAAAAATATTTAAATCCATCTTTATTACTCGTATCAATGAGAGTATTCCCTAAATCAAAATAGATCCATGTATTAAAACTTGTTTCTTCATTCGCAATAACTTTACTAAATGTTAATTGTGAAAATAATAGACTAACTATAAAAATAAATTTTAATTTTTTTTCGGTCATATTCTTTACTCCATCAAATGAATACCTATGAGAGAGAAACTTCCCTTTCCCTATGCTCTGATTTTATAACAATTTTTTGCTTCTGATAATGAATTAAAACATAAAATAATATGACAATTATTAGGGAGCAAATTGCTGTAGTATTTAAAATAAAAGGAAGTCCCCCGCCATTTGATAACTCGATTCCTATTAAATAGGCTGCTAAAGAGCAAATCAATCGATCGATTAGCGATTCAAAGGATAACAATGACGCCCGATATTGAGGGTTTTTAATATTATCATTTAAAATCTTTTTTTGGATCGGAAAGGCAAGGCCCATTAAAAAGCAGCAAAAACCAAGTGTAATGATGGTAATGAATTGGTTAAGTATAGGTAGGATAAAAAAGCACAATGAAACTCCGATGCAGATAATAAAAATTGCATTTTCATCAGAAATCCATCGTTTTAATTTATTTGAATTAAAACTTCCAATAGATTCAATCAATGTAATAGCACCTAATAACAGCCCAAAACTTTCAATGGAAAACTTCTGATAAATTAATACTGGTTGAAAGATTTGAACCAAAAGTATTCTTTGTAATATAAAGATACCAGCACCTTGAAAGATAAATGAAATCAGTAATGGCGAGTTTTTTATCTCCAGAAAAATATTTGAAAAAGAAGGAAATGCATTACTAGGATTATTTTGTATTTCAAATTTTGGAAGCTTTAGGCTTACAACTAATCCTATAATTGCGTTTATCGACGTTAAAAAATAAGGGAATAAAACCCAAATTTTCATTAAAGGCCCAACCATTGGCCATACAATCATCCGCCCAACCAGACTAAAGGTTCGAGCTTTTCCTTCAATCCTTTTATACTCATCCTTTAGATTATTTTTATCAAGATAATCATACAGATAGGCTGAAGCAGCTCCACTCGCAAGTGATCTTGCCAAAGCGATTATTAAAAAATGTAATAAGAAAGAAATATAAGTTACAGTGATCAACGGAATGAGATTAGAGACGAAGAGAAAAAAGCTTGCCGCCGCCATTGCCCACCGATGTCCAAATTTATCAGAGAGCCATCCCGTTGGTATCTCTAAAAAAGAAAATACAATATAATAAATACTTTGTATTTTAAATATCTCGCTTTCAGAAATACCATGATCTTTTTGAAAAATAAAAAAAACTGGGACCCACCAAAGTAAGGTAAAACTTAATTGAAAGAATAAATAATTTCGAATTATTGATTTTACTTTATCCGTCATAATATATTAGTCAAATTGATAAGGTCTAATTTGTAGTAAATAAATGTGATCTTTACCAAGAGCCCACTCTATATCAACCGGTAAATCTGATTGATTTTCTGGAGCAAAATGCCCTTCAAGTAATTTTCCACTTATTGCTAATTTCTCTAAAAGCCCAAGTTGTTCAGCAGTTAACTCTTTTTCATTTTGACCTTTTAGCAAAGTTCTACCTCCTCCTTCAACGATATTATATAACAATTGATAAGGACTCCCCTCACCTTGTACAACAGCGATTGAGGATTTAGATGAGGCATTGATAAATACATTCCGATAGTCTTCCTTACTATTAAGAGGATTCGCGGTTACAAGCACCCCTCCTAAATCTGTTGAGACTTCTTCTTGGATAATAACTCCCATATAAGTGTCATCAAGAGAAATTCCAGCATCTTTTCTAAGCAGAACACACCTAGTAGAAACTAATGAAGCCCAAACCTTCTTAATGCTTTCAAAAATATTCTCTATATTGTCGATGTGATTATAAGATTCATAAATTCCAGCAGCTGAAAAATGATGAAGATCTTCTGCATTCGAAGAAGATCTTACGACAAACTTTTTACAACCCCAAAGATGCTTATTTATTTCTTTACTAATTTCACCACTCATCCAAGCAGGTAAAGGTGTCTGAATGATCATTTGTTGTAAAGATACACAAAGTGAGTTGATTGAAGAGTGATTTGTTTCAAGAGCAAATTTTAACTTACCAATTTGTTGCTGTATTTGTGGAGATTTTGCTAAAAATTTTTGCTGGAGAGAAAATGGTAAGCAAATACCTTTTGGAACCACAATATTTTTCTTCAGAAATCCATAGGCTTCATTTAAAAGTGAATTAAAGTTTGAAGAGTCCCCATGTAACTGTTTTTGAGCATATCGTAGTAAATTCTCTCGTGGGCCCCTTTCAATATTATAAAAATCTAAAAACTTGGGTGACCCTACTTTTAAAACTTTAAAAACCTCACCCAAATTTGCAGCTTTTGTTCCATACCGGTCAATATTAACTACAGAAATTTCCTCTAAATTTAATATAGGATTATGTTCAATTCGAGGTTTTTCAATCTGAACTTGATGTACTTTCCATTGAGGAGTAGAAGTTTCTACTTCTTTGATTTCTTCTAACAAGACCTCGTCTTGGTCATGCCCTACTTTAAAATAAACCCATTTATTATTTAAGTTATTTTTAACAATTCTTTTTTCCACATCAATTTGGATCGCATTTGGTACTTGCCATCCGCAGGCCAAAATATTGGTATGGGAAAGAGGTGTTGTATAATTAGCATTAATAATCCCAGCGATTCGAGGGATACTATCAGGCACTCTTTTCATGACAATAATATCATACCAAGCAATGGAATCTTTATGAATAAGATACTCAGCTTTATCTTTAAAATATCTTAATCGTCCTCTTGCCTCACCTGAATTTAATGTTATAAATGATCGTGATTTTGTTAACTCATGATTCATAATTCGTGGAACAACATCTTTAGCAATTTTTTTTATTTCTAACTCTTGGTGGTGATTCGCCGGTTTAAATAAAAGAGAATATCCTTTAGGAAGTTTTCGTTTAACCGATTGATAAAAATCAATAATCATTTTTGATTCCATTGTATCGACTTCAACTGTTTCCAGAATAAAAACTTTTTGATTATTTTTCTCTTCTAATGAATAAAGAGATAAAATACCAAGCAACAAATCCCTTTTTGTCCCGTAATAAAATTTTTCATTTAGTTCATCAATGTGCTCAGTTAGTTCATTTTCTGATATATTTAATATATCACCTGCAATATATTTAGCATGGAATTTTTGATAGTGATCATTCATGAAATGAACATCTTCATTCTTGGCTTCAACTACAATTTTAATATAATTTATACCATCAATGTTTCCACTTAATTGATAGAATGCTTGCATTGTTAGGTGAGTATTGGTTAATGCATGAGTTTCTGCACTTATATCATTTATCATTCTCTACTCCTTGAACTAATGTAAATCCCATAAAATTTTGTTGGAATTTTAACTAAATTTGAACGGTAAGTATATAATTAAGCCGAATACAATTAAGCAATGATATATTATGACAGTAATAAATAGGTATGAAATACGCTGACGAGGTGCATTTCCTCTTATTCAAAAAAATCATAACTGGCTGACTAAATTGCTGCCGCTGCTACAATAGTTATCCTTATTTTAAATTCCTAAATATTATTAGACTAAGTATCTATTGTGAAAATTGATATAAATCTCTAGGTGATGTTGAAGCATCTGAGAACACTTCGAAAGACACCAAGATCTTCTAACCAGGCGTCTGATATTATCCCTTAGCATCGCTAAAGTGTGATTAATAGAAAATAAAGGATCATTTTTCTTCCTTTTAAGCTCTCCCTGTCCAACGATGGCCGCTTTGTCTCCCTTAAACCTTTCATGATATGATTGTGGAAAGAATTTACGAACTAATTCTGGATAGAGTTTATGTAGATCGGATCTTATGAGAGCTTTATTTAAAATATACGGTTGAATTTCATTAAAGAGATGTTCAACTCCTTTTCGATGATGACTCACTCTAGAACCATACTTTTTACGAGCGAGAGAAGCTAAATGACCAAAAGCAGGGATTTGTGAAACTTTAGCACCAAGTATCGTCCTTCGATCAGCATCCACGGCTACAGTTATGGTTAAGGGCTTTAATTTTGTATGCTCTTTAGTTATTAAATCATCAAATTGAAGATGCTTAACCTGAAGACAATTTTCTAAAAAAATTAAGTTTTTTCTTTTGCATCTTAATCCCAAAAAGATTAGTTTTCTTGCCACGGTTTTTCGATCAACATTAGCAATGAAAGCAATTCTTCTCATTGAAGCAGCAGACGAAAATAACTTAAATATCAGATCATTCACTCTTCTTTTTTTTTGCTTATAGCAATCAGAAAAAGTTGCGTTAGAAAAATACTTGTTACAATTTTTACATTGGTATCTTTGAACAACTCGAGAATCATTTTTCCTAAAAAATGACCCACATTTTTTGAATTGGATTTGGTTACAAATTGGACAGTTGAGTTGCATGGGAAAGACTATGCCAATTAAAAATATTTATGATCTCTGAACTATTTGATTTTATTAATTGGATTATCTTTATAATACGAGATTTGCTAAAGTTTCAAATTTATTGTCTATGTTGGCAGACGCAATCTCGTCAGCCAGTTAAAAAAAATCCCCATCTTTCAATGGGGACCAACTCAGCTTCAACCTATAGTTAATCAAAAAGTGATTAACTAAGATTCTTCAAATCGATTCCAAATTTTTTTGGCCATATTGGTATAGCGAGGAAGATCTCTCTCCATAAAACCAGCAATAAAAATTATTCCTGCTCCTAATAAGGCCAGCACATACCAGTTTTGCAAGTATTGAAAACTCATAATGCTAATGGTTTTTTGTCCAAAGAAAAGAATGAAAGTAAGAAAGTTTAACTTAAATATACCCCCCTCTTTAAATTGATAAGCAACCAGCATAAAGCTCACCGGTATTAGCAGGGATATATATTCAGCGATGATCCCGTAGTCTGCCCAAACGGCAACTAAGATGAAAGGAGTTAAGATAGAGGCAATATAGCGAAACAAGTCTCCCTTTCCTAGCATATTATAACTTAAACAATAAATAATTATTGCAAAAATAATCATCGCAAGTAGTCCTGTCATTGAAGTCCACGCTGCGACTTGACCCAGTCCAAAAGCCAATGGCAAAGCGTAAGATCCTTGAATAAACTTTGCTAAGGATTCATTGTCTACCAATTTCCACATATATCGGTAAAGAGCAATGGCCAATAAAAACATAATTGCAATATAAAACGTAACTTCAATAGGATAAAAAAATGATCGCGCAAAAAGAATTAAAGATGGGATAAATACAATCAACTGTGAGAGACGAGTCTCCGGAGTTTTTCGGGTATTAAGTTTTACCGCAGTTATGAGACTTTCTAAGATAAGAAGTCCTATTCCAAATCCCATAAAACTTTCCGTTCTAAAGGGTAGTAAAAACATAAAACTCCCCAAAAGATAGCTAAAAATTAAACTTTTAGCATGCTCTCGGTTGAGTATTCTAAACCCCAGAATTGTGGCAGATATAACTACAGCAAAAGTCACGATTGAAACAACGATGAGACCACTTCCATCAGGAAGTGAAAGTTTTAAAAGATTGGGAATCGTGCTATTTTGTGGATTAAATTGATACAAATAAAAGGCTCCTAGTTGAGCCATATGCACAGGCACCATCAATAGCGAAAGGGAAACAAAGGTACGGGTAGTTTTTAACTCTCGCCAATATTTATAACTATAAATTCCCAACACATTAAACAGTAGATTTATTCCCAAAAAGATATAGTGTGATGAAAGGGAATTTAAATCCATTCTTCCTGAAAGTAAAAATTGAATCGCAGCGATGAGGATAGCAAAGACCCCCACTCCGCGGAGTATTTGAGTTGAAGCTGGTTTTTGGTTCATAATAATCTCCTATAAATTTCGCTAAACAGGTTAATCTAGGGCACTCAACCTTTCTTCTATTTTTAAGTCTAATTCTTCTTGCTTAAATTCTTCATCAAGGGTTTCACCATCAGATTTAAAATCGCATGTATAGCTAAAATCCTTGGCCATTACTTTGTCTTCCCAACGATTTAGAACATTTTCAATCTCCATATCTCCACCGACAGATCTCCCCATGGATTTGGCTTTAAGAGTTGATTCTTTGGCCAAAAGTTGATTCCTTTTAAGCTGAATCTCATTAAGCTTTTCTCGAATTACTTTTCCTTCATTTTGACTTTGTACTAAATTTCGATCCAAAGTTTCAATTAAGCGTTCATTTCGTTTTATATCATCTTCCAGGATGATGACTTTTTTTAGACATTCTTTCGCTTTTTCAAGATCATTATTTTTCACACGGGCCGCTCTTTCATTCCAAGACTTAATTTCAACCTGCAAATGATTATTTTTCGTTCGAGTAGAATTTCTTCTTCTCTCCATTTCTCTAATTTGCTGTTGATGTGTGACTAATGCTTCTTTGAGTTCTTGAATGACAGAGCTAATGATAGCTTCTTGATTTTCCACTTCATTGACAAAATTTTCGATACTGGCAACCAATGTGGTTTTAATTTTTTTAATTGATTTCATACAGACTCCTTGGTTTGTTGATGATAAAATCATACCAAAGAAATTTGCTCCGAATTCATTAAAGTAACTACATTGTAACACGCGATGAATCAATTACTATGATTTTCAATAGTTAACTGTGCCTAGTTTTAGTTACAATGTAATACATGATTCCTATCACTTAAAAATACAGTTTAATCGACTGCCAAGAAATGCTCTCGAATCTAAAATTAAAAAACTTATTATTCTTAAATTGAGCAAAAGTAAGATCAAAAGGTAATCTATTCCAGATAAAATATTTTATACTTTAGCATTCCCTTTCCTTTGCGATGAAAAGGAACCCCAATAAACTTAATCTTATCATCTTCAAAGATAGCTCCACTTCCAGCTCGGAAATGACAATAACCTCCGCACTTTAGTTTTTTTCGTGCCACCAACTTTGTTTCTAAACTTTTCCAGTTAAGTTCAATTAATTGGATAGAGTTTTTAAAATAATTAAGAACTGAAGTAAGCCCTTCTATAAAGTAATGATATTCACCGCAACTTTTTAAATAAGATACATTTTGGCCATGATAAAAATATTTCTTCTTGTATTTTGATAAAATATCTCTCTCATGGACTAGTCCATAAACTTGTGGTGAGAATCCATCATTAAGATCATTCGTTTGTGCGCGATAAAAATAGTACTCATTATGCCCCTTAACCAAAAGAATAGGAATTAACTCATTATCTATTTTCGCTCTAAACATGGTTGTGGCCATGGCATCCTTAAATTTTGTATCAAATGGCTTGGAGTCTATCTGCGGATTAAAAGGATCAGAAACATTATAAAAAACAATTTTAGCAGGATTATCTTTTGATTCGAGGGGAATTGACATGGTTTGATCTAATATCCCCATCCCCCCTGGATGCCAAAAATCATTTTTGGAAATTTTAAATTTCTTTACTAATTTTTTTTTCTCATGGTCAACTATGATTAAATCACCACTCATATTTTTTTTATTTGAACCAGTAATGTAAACCACCTCGCTATGAGGAATTTTTATGATGCTTTGGAAATGATTATTGGAAGCATAAAAGTTAAAGCCAGTTTGACGATATTCCTTACTATTGAAATATTTTTTTGCCATTATTTTAGATTTATTTTGTTGCAGGCCGATTTGATAAAACTTGCCGAGAAGCTCATCCCGGCAAGTTTTGGCCAGCGAGTTTTGATTAATTAAAATGAGAGTGAAAAACAAAACCCACCTCATCATCCTTGATTGTAGCACCGACAGCATCCTTAAAAATTTTGTTAATAAGAGACTATAGGGATATAAATTGACTGGCGATTGGTTCATAATGAATATTGTATTTTTATTAGTTTATTAACAGTTTTACAATAAATTCTAAACACTACTGCAAATTGGAAATTCGCTGCAAATATTGTTTATAATCTAGTAAAAGAGGTTCCCACAAAGTTGTGGCACGATATTGAGGAGCCTCAATTAGCTCTAAGTACAATACATCTGGTGGGAGCGATTTAAATAACTCCCCCATTTTTTTCTGATTATTTAATTGATATGGGTAAAGATCTTCAACACTATTTATAATTTGATCTAGGCTTTTTCCTTCACGTTTCATCCGTTTAGCCACTTCTCCCATTTTATGTGCTTCTTCCACTCTGTCTTCTAATTTATCTATCTCCTTTTGCACGCGCATTTTTTGTCGTTCAACGAGGTTTTGTGGATTAAGTAGATGCTTGATTTCTAATTGATAACTTTTGGGAAGGCTTCCTTTTTGTTTGAGTAGAAGTTCTTCCATCTTTTGTGAGTAGAGAGAAACAATATGGTATAAAAAATAAAAATTTTGCAAGTGAAATAGTGAGCGGTCCTCAACCAAGCGAGTGGTCATTTCTAACAGGCCAATAGGTGTAAAAATATAAAGTGGCCGCTTCTTCTTGCTGTTTTTTTTCAAAAGCCCTTCATTGACAAACATTTCTAAAATTCTTTGCACCTGAGTGTTTTGAATATTAAGTCCAAATCCTTCAAAGGAGGTCTCCATCCAATTCGTGAGAAGCTCAATATAGAATTTTACATCTTTTTGATAGAAGCCATTTTCCGTGTTGGCATGAACTGCGAGCATGGCCGCATTGATAAAAAGTCCATTGCGCTCATAAATGGCATCAGCTCGGCTCAATCTTCACCATCCATAAACTGTTCCAACCATTCAATACTCTTTTCTACTAACCAATACTGCTGGCCACTGAAAATATGATCCGCTTCTTCATGACGCTGCCAATGAATATTTGAACATATTTTGCTTAACTTAATGTAATGCTCGGGAGGAAAGATTTCATCTCGGTCGCCAGTTAGTAACAGGATATTCTTTTGCTTTAATTGTTCAGAAAATTCCAATACAGAAGGGAGTTGCCCCCATTGCTTATAGAGACCTACTTTATCCACACCTAAAAGATAATCGGCAAAGGAACCTACTTCATCATGGCTTAGCTCACATTCGTTTATGTCAATTAAGGGGCAAAGAGCGATATATGAAAAATATTGATCAGTGGAGTTCACCGCCCGCAGAATATTATAACCTCCAAGACTACTTCCAATTAATCCAATTCGATTTGAATCAACAAAATTCTTATTTTTGACCCAGTTATAAACCTCATGCAAGTCTTCCTGATGATTTAAAATATTATAATTACCACTTGAGCCCCAGCATCCGCGATAGTGAAAATATAAACAATTCCACCCTCTTTTTTGAAACTCATAAGCAAACATGGTCATTTTTTCTAGTCCTGGAATCCCATGGGCTAAAATAAAAGTTGGAGCATGAGGAATACCAGAGTAATAAAAACCACCAATTATTTTATCACCATTTATATTAAGTAAAAGATTCTCTAAGCCTGGTTTCGCAATCTTCATTTCTTTTTATCCTTACTTAATTTTTTGCTTTTAACCATTCCTTTATTAGGTTTAAACCAATACCGGTGATCTAATTTTGAATTGATACTAAAAGTAGAGATCAGCTCAACTAAGTTACCACATTCATCAAAGGATACTTTTTCCACGTTAACTGAATGGATTCGAATCTGCTCTTTCAGGCACATACTATCTCCAATCCGCCACGATTTATATTCGACACTTCGTGGTGAATTTATTTTCCAATTATCTCCCGCCGGAAACTTTATATTTGTTCCATCATAATACCGAATTTTCCCTTTATTTTTTCGTCGAAAATCAAATACCCTACCGATGCCGAGTGCATTCAAAACAAAATACTGTATTTTACTTTTTCTTTCTCTTTTATATACTTTTATATTTTTCATTAAAACCGGGTGAAACCAACTCACTGGCCCTTCAATGGTTGAGCCTCTCCTCCCATATCCGGCAATC
>JAOHMI010000040.1 GCA_028101965.1 Bacteriovoracaceae bacterium | reverse complement strand
TTTGAAATAAGTAAAGCCAGTACCATCACCAATAAAATTAAAAGAGAAAAACATAATTATCCCAATGTAAAAAACGATCATCTACCAAGTTATAAACATTCAATCAAAGTGTTTGACTTATATATAGATGACAACGATTTGTATCACCCAGATTATGGAATAAAAGCGAACCCTAAGGGGAGAGGGAAATCTTTTGAAAAGCGTGGCTACCTTCGCATCTATGATCAAGATAAAAAAGTATTTGAATCATTCCTAGGGTTAAGACTTCATGGTGGAGCTCACCGAGGTCGATCAAAAACTAGTAAAAAAAGCTACCGTTTATATATGAGAAAAAAATATGGTGCTGAAAAAATAAACCTATTAAGCCAAAGCCAAGAAAAAAGAAAAAAGTACGTTCTAAGAGTTACTGCCAGAAAACCTTTCGTAAATGAAATTAGTTTTGACTTTATTAATAAGATCGGTGGGATCGCCCCACACGCAGAGCCAGTCCATTTTTTCCTCAATGGTGAAAACCGAGGTTTCTATCATCTAACAGAATTTATTGAAAAAGAGTTATGGCTAAAAAAAACAGATTCAAAAGATCTCATCTTTTATAAATACAAAGGGAGCAACTCACCTTCTGATACTTATCTATTTAATGAATTAAACAATTTTATTGCAAACTCCCCAGCCCCATTAAAATTAAAGAAAATAAAATCGTTGATCGATATGGATAATTATATGGCCCACATTTTTTCAATTATATATTTAGGTTGCTCAGATTGGGTGCAAGGGGCACTCTTTAAAGAAAATCTAATGGATGCCAAATGGAAATTTATTAGTTGGGACTATGATAAAGCTCTTACCGTTATGGATAGCCATAAAAGAAAACGAACTGAAAAAGCGGTGAATTTAAATGCTTTTGAATTTCTAATATCTCCCTATAAACCAGACTTAAGATCGACGCTTTTTAATCGTTTATTAAAAGAAGATAAAAATTTCGCCCCTTATTTGAAACAAAGCTTCAATCGACTCTTAAATGAAATTGATCAAACCTTCGTTAATAGAATTATGCAGAGCTATCAACTATTTGTGCAAAAATATGCCAATGATCTTTCATCTGATGTTGAAGAAATTCGTCTTTTTCTAATAAATCGAAAATCGGTTGTGGAAAATCAGTTGAAGCAATTTAAATAAATAAATAATTCTTAGAAAATTGGATAATTAGCATAATTAATATTTGTGCTAGAATAAATTCTACTGGGACCAAAGCTCTTGTTTTTTTTATTTAGTATCTCATGAAATCTCAGATTCAATTTTTACCCAATTAATTTGATCAAAACTCTCTGTGCTTCTTACAATTCTCTCAATTAACTTCTGGTTTTCCACTCCAAGCTGCAAGCACTTTACATAAGGTTCACAAGTATACATCACCATGGAGTAACGAGAGTGATATTTATTCGGAAAACGCCTTTCAAGTTCCTGATCAATTTTTTTACGCAAAATAAAAGACTCGTCCCCAACTTTATCACTCATTTCAATATAGTTTTCTTCGGCCATGGCCGCAATGGCATCAGCATTAGGTTTTTGATAATTAAAAAAAGATTCAAAATCATAGATTGATTTATCTTCATTAAAGAATAAGCTATTTAGTAAAGCACAATCCTCAAACCCCAAATTCATTCCTTGTCCAAAAAAAGGTGTTATCGCATGGGCAGCATCTCCTACCAGACAAACCTCATCTTTATAATGCCAAGGAGCTGACTTTAGAGTTCCTAAGTTCCCTACTGGATTTTGCACCAACTGATTCGCAAAATCAGGGCATAATCCAGGAAGGTCTGAATAATATTTATCAAAATATTCCGTATAATCTTTTTCAGTTTTTAGTTTATCAAAACTCACAATACCAGTCTGGTGAACATAGAGAGTCATCGTAAATGAACCATCTAAATTTGGTAGCGCCATGACAAAGTGTTTTCCATGAGGCCAAATATGCAAGGCATCTTTTTTTAACAAAAATTCTTCATTCGCTCCCGCAGGCAAAAGAAATTCCTGATAGCCTACACCTAGATCAGAAATTGAATCAGTACCATCAGAAATCTTCATCAAAGAGTTTCTCACCTCTGAATTAACCCCATCACATCCAAAAAGTAGATCATACTTAAAAGACATTTTATCTGTATCGACAGTTTTAGTTTCAAAATTTATGAATTTCGCTGGTTGCTCAAAGTTTAATTCAATATCTTCATGCTCGCACAGATTAAGTAAAGTCTGGTTGAGTTCTAAACGGGAAATAGAATAGTTTTGTTCTCCTCTGGTTCCATAGGGCTGAAAATAAGTTTCCTTTTCGAGATGAACCTCACGACCTGAAACTGGAACAGTTATGTTTAATAACTGTTTTTCTATCCCTAATTTTTTAGCCGCTTGAATCCCTCGATGAGTTAGCACCAAATTAATTGATCGCCCCTGACCTTTTTTTATTTTGCGACAATCGTCTCTGGCTTCCACTAGCTTAACTTTAAATCCCTTCTGTTTCAAAAATAAGGATTGCAAACATCCCACTAGTCCTGCACCAATGACTACTGCCTGCTTCATTGAGCTTCTCCACCATGTTGTTTAATGATCTGAACCACCTCATATACTTTTTTAAAACTTGTATATAAAGCAGCTGGGGTCATTCGAATAATATTGGGATATCGAAAATCAGCACTGACTCCAAGCCTCTTAAACTCCTCGAGTAAATCTTTTGGTTCTGACTTGAACTGAAGACACAGCATAGAACCTTTAGAATTTTCTGGGGTTACAATAGATAATATATCTGAACAATTTTTTTCAAGAAGAAACCGAAAGTATCCAGTTAAGTTTTGTGATTTCTGCCAAATATTGTCCATACCATATTCATCAAAAATTTCTAAGGAGGCTAAAAATGCTGCTAAAGAAAAAATTGGAGGATTAGATAACTGCCAGCCTTCGGCCCCTTCAATTGGATCAAAGCCTGTTTCCATTCTAAACCTTCTTTCTTTATTGTGTCCCCACCAACCAGCAAATCTTGGCAAATCTTTATCTTTATGATGTCTTTCATGGACAAAGAATCCTGATAAATTCCCTGGACCGCTATTCAAGTATTTATAAGAGCACCAAACCGCAAAATCGGGTCCTTGTTGGTTCAATTTAAGTGGTAAGTTACCTGCCCCATGGGCTAAATTAAATCCAACTTTTGCCCCCACTGACTTAGCTTGTTCAGATATTTTTTGAATATCAAAATATTGGCCAGATAAATAATTACAATTCCCAAGCATGACTAAAGCAAGTTCATCTTTGTGTTTTTTAATAGTTTCAATAATTACACTTGGATCCGTTATAAATCCATTTTCAGTAGGAAGCTCAATGATTGCTTCTGCCGGGTTAAACCCATGAAACTTAGCTTGTGATTGAACAGCATAATGATCGGAGGGAAAAGAGTTCGCTTCAATTAATATTTTATAACGAGTTTTTGTAGGACGATAAAATGAAACTAAAGCTAAGTGCAAATTCACCGTAAGAGTGTTCATTACTACCACTTCTTTTTCTTTTGCACCAACGACTCTTGCCATCATAGGATTCAGAAACTCATGATATTTCACCCAAGGGCGGTTGGATTCAAAGTGTCCCTCTACTCCGTATTTTTCCCAAGCTGAAAATTCATCCTGAATATAATTTAAAGCTTTCACCGGTCTTGGCCCCAAAGAGTGGCCTGAAAAATAATAAGGCAACTCTTGAGGTAAATGAAACTTATCCATTGAACCTGATAATTGATCCTCTTGATCGCAACGCGTAGCAAATTCTTCACTATTTTCAAATGCCATCATAACTTATATCCTTTGGTAAATTTAAAACAGTTTACCCTTAAAAACTCATTCAAGGTAGGAATAAATGGTAGAAAGAAAAAGCTTCAGAACCGCTCTGGTTATGGGTGCCAGTGATGGTATAGGTAAAGCCATCGCTCATTCTCTTGCTCGTGAAAATATTAAAATTATTGCCCTTTCCCGTAGCGAAGAAAAATTGCAAACACTAATTAATGAGCTGCCAGGTAATAATCATCAAATAATTTCAACCGATCTAAGTCAGACATCTGCTACCTTGGAAAAAATTCAAACTTTTCTAAAAGGAAACCCTGGTTTTGATATTATAATAAATAACTCCGCCGGCCCTGGAGCTGGACCCTTAACAGAGACTTCTCCAGAAGCCTTTGCATCAGCGTTTACTCAGCATATCTCCACTCCCCATGAGATTATTAAATTGAATCTTGAATATATGCAAAATCAACAACAAGGTAGAATCATAAATATAATAAGCACTTCAGTTAAAACTCCTCTTCCATCTTTAGGGACATCAAATACTATACGGGGAGCCACCGCTAGCTGGGCGAAAACTCTAGCCAATGAATTAGGACCAAATGGAATTACAGTTAATAGCGTGCTCCCAGGTGCAACTGGTACTGGACGCTTAGACTCACTTTTAAAGAAGTGGTCAGAACAAGCAAACCAAAGCATAGAAGAGACCACTAAACAAAAAACCGCTGTCATCCCTCTAAGAAGATTTGGAAAGCCAGAAGAAATTGCCAATGCTGTAGCTTTTCTTGCCTCAGAAAAAGCATCTTACATTACGGGTGTTGCACTTTGTGTCGATGGAGGAAGAACACCATGCCTTTAAGGAACCAATAAATGAAATATGAAATTATTGATATTTCTCCACCTATTTCTTCAACCAGTCCTGTTTTTCCAGGAGATACATCCTTTTGTAAAGAAGAACTCCTAAGTTTTGAAAAGGGAAACCATTTAACATTATCCACAATTAGAACGACCACTCATATTGGTGCCCATGCGGATGCTCCTATACACTACCATGCAAATGGAATTACTATTGAGCAGAGAAACTTAGAATATTATTTGGGACCTGTGAATGTTCTTGATGCCGGCCATGTTAAAAATTGTAGAATTTTACCAGAACATATAAATAATGATTTAATTACTACCAACCGTGTTCTATTTAAAACTCAAAGCTTTCCTCATAACGGTCCTTGGCAAAATAACTTTACCTCACTGTCTCCAGAAATTATTAATCTACTTGCAGAGAAAAATGTTAAAACAGTAGGTATTGATACACCAAGCGTAGACCCTGCAAATAGCAAAGAATTAGAAACTCATAGAAATATTTTCACTCATAATATGGCCATTCTTGAAGGCATCGATTTAGATCAGGTAGAACCAGGTGAATATTTTTTAAATGCTCTTCCCCTAAAGATTAAAAAGGGCGATGCTTCACCTGTAAGAGCGGTATTGTTAAAATTTAAATAAGGAAAGTTAATGAACTGGATTAAGCATTATATTGGAGGGGAATTTATTGAAAGCCCTAAGACCTTAAAGAATATCAATCCAGCGACTAAACAATTATTAGGTGAAATTCATCAAGCAGGTGAAACTGAGGTCAATATGGCCATTGAAGCTGCCGAGCAAGCTTTTCCCTTTTGGAGTCAATTATCTTTTGAGCAACGATCATCTTACCTAAATAAAATGGCCCATGAAATTGAAAAACGTCTCGATGATTTTGCAGCAGCAGAAACTAAAGATACAGGAAAACCTATTAGTACTTCTTTTTCAGTAGACATTCCTCGCTCAATTAAAAATCTACGCTTTTATGCAAACTCTTTAAACTATCATAAAGAAGCTTTCTACAACTCACCTGATCAAGCATATAATTTAACTTTAAGTGAACCACTTGGAATTGTAGCTTGTATTAGTCCGTGGAATTTACCGTTATATCTTTTCACCTGGAAAATTGCTCCCGCATTAATTACCGGTAACACCGTTATTGCAAAACCTTCAGAAATGACACCAATTACTGCTTTTATGTTATCAGAAATTTGTCAAAAAATTAATTTACCTCCTGGTGTTTTAAATATCTTACATGGCAAAGGGGATCAAATCGGTAAATACTTAAACACTCACCCCCAAATTAGAGCTATTTCTTTTACGGGAAGTACGAGAGTGGGAAAGCAAATTGCCAAAGAAGCTTCCTCAAACTTAACTAAGGTGGCTTTAGAAATGGGAGGAAAGAATGCGACCGTCATTTTCAATGATTGTGATATTGAACGAGCATGCAAAGAAGCGGTTCGAGCGGCTTTTAGTAACCAAGGTCAAATCTGCTTATGTGGTTCTAGAATTTTAATTCAAGATGAAATCTATGATAAAGCAATTAAAATAATTGTTAAAGAAACAAAAAAATTAAAACCTGGAAATCCCCTCGAAGAAAAGACTAATTTTGGCTCCCTGGTAAGTGAAGCTCATTTTGAAAAAATCCTTGATTTTTTAAATTATGCAAAAGAAAAAAAATACAAAATATTAACCGGAGGAGAAGAGATTCAAGTTGAGAATTGTGATGGCTATTTCATTCCCCCTACACTCATCGAAGATGTTCCTATGGAATGTAAGTTAAATCAGGAAGAAATCTTTGGCCCAGTGGCCACAATCTCAAGTTTTACTGATGATGAAGATGCTTTAAACAGTATCAACAATAGTTCCTATGGATTAAGCTGCAGTTTATGGAGCAATAACCACCAACGAAACTTGAAACTAGCAGAAGCCATTGAGACCGGTATGATTTGGTTTAATACATGGATGCATCGAGACCTTAGAACAACTTTTGGAGGATTAAAAAACTCCGGTTTTAACAAAGAAGGACTTGAAGACAGTTTTAAATTTTTCACGAGAACAAAAAATATCTGTTTTAAATATTAAGGAATACATATGTTAAACATTGAATTAAACTCCCCTAGCGCTCCTCTGGCCGTCGGAGTCTATCCTCACGCCAGGCAGGTGGGTGACTTTTTATTTCTCTCTGGCATCGGACCAAGAGAGAGGGGAACCGATATCATCCCTGGAGTAAATTTAGATGATAAAAAAAATATTATTTCATATAATATTGAGGAGCAATGTCACAGTGTTTTCAAAAATGTTCGTACCGTCCTAGAGGATTGTAACTCAAGCTGGATGAACCTAGTTGATGTCCAAGTTTTCTTAACAAATATGAAAGATGATTTTGCATCTTATAACAAACTCTATAAAGATTACTTTGCAGAAAATCGCCCCACGAGAACAACCATTGAGATAAGTTCTTTGCCAACACCAATTGCCATCGAATTAAAGTGTATTGCACTTATTAATAAAAAGGCTTAACCATGCTCCCTCCAATTAATTTACAAAAACTAATTAATGATATTGAACCAGAACTTATGCCTCCTGTTTCCAATAAAATGATTTATCAAGATTCAACTTTTATAATCATGTTAGTAGGAGGGCCAAACTCTCGCCACGACTATCATATCAATCAAACCGATGAATTTTTCTACCAAATAAAAGGTGACATGAACTTAAAAATGCGAACTAAGGAGGGAGAATTTGTCGATCAATTTATTAAGGAAGGCGAAATCTATTTACTCGAAGCTGGCATTCCTCACTCTCCCCAACGCTTTGAAAATACCATTGGTTTAGTCTTTGAAAAAACAAGAGAAGTTAATGAACAAGACAGTTTCGTTTGGTATTGCCCCAAATGTAAAAACCTATTGTACAAAGAGTCTTTTCATCTAACAAATATCGAAACCCAAGTAAAAATGGCAATTGAGAATTTCAATATAAATATTGAAAATAAAACCTGTGATCAGTGTGGTACAGTTCATGAGTAAACTAAATAATAAAATTGATATACATACCCATATTCTTCCGCCTGAAATTCCTAAGTTTAAAGACACATTTGGTTACGGCGGCTTTATTCATCTCCAAAATTGCAACAGTTGCGGAGCAGATATGTACCGCGATGATGGATCTTTTTTTAGAAAAGTAGAACCGAATTGCTATGATCCAAAAGTACGGATACAAGAATGTGAAAAATTTGGAATATCTAAGCAAGTACTCTCCCCAGTACCTGTCATGTTTAGCTATTGGGCAAAAGACAAAGATACACTTTATGTTTCAAAATTCCTTAATGACCATTTAAGTGAAGTTATTCAAGACCATCCTGACAATTTTTATGCTTTAGGAACTCTTCCCATGCAAAATACTGAGCTTGCTTGCCAAGAGCTCAAACGCATAATGGAATCAGGTAGCTTTCATGGGGTTGAGATTGGATCAAATATTAATAATATTAATTTAAACCATCCTCAGTTTTTTCCATTTTACGAATTAGCACAGGATCTTAATGCCTCCCTCTTTATTCATCCATGGCAAATGATGGGGATGGAGAACTTGGACCAATATTGGCTACCATGGTTAGTGGGGATGCCCGCTGAAACTAGCCGCGCTATTTGCTCACTCATCTTTGGCGGAGTATTTGAGAGATTTCCAAAATTAAAAGTTGCCTTTGCTCATGGTGGAGGAAGTTTTCCGTCAACTATTGGACGCATTCAACATGGGCATGACGTTAGACCAGATCTTTGCGCAGTTGATAATCCTCATTCCCCTAAAAATTACTTAGGCAAATTCTGGCTAGATACCCTTGTTCATGACCAAGACATGCTTTCATACTTAGTAAAACTTATCGGCCGCGAAAAACTATGCTTAGGCACAGACTACCCTTTTCCTCTTGGTGAACTACAACCGGGTAAATTGATTCAAGAAAGTGCCTTAGATACTGAAACAAAAGATTGGTTAAACTATAAATCTGCCCTTGAGTGGCTTAAAAATTGAGGAACATTTATGAGTGAAAAAATAACTCCTTGCTACTACCCTGATTACCTGCAACTCGATAAAATTCTAGGGGCACAAGAGCTAAAAAGTGAAAAGTATGGAAAAAAAGCCCATGATGAAATGCTTTTCATCATAACTCACCAAGCCTACGAGATCTGGTTTAAACAAATTCGTGAAGAAATTTATTTACTTAAAAATGTGCTAGAAAAAGATGAATTAGATGCACTCGATTTAGACATATGTTTAAAAACAGTTGAAAGGGTCATTACTATACAAAAAGTTCTCAACGAACAAATTCGTATCATTGAGACGATGACCCCTCAATCTTTCCTGACTTTCAGAAACTACCTAGTTCCTGCCAGCGGATTTCAATCTTGGCAATTTAGAGAAATAGAAATTCGACTTGGATTAAAAGAAAATAAACGAGTTAAGTTTGATAAAAAAAGTTTTGCCATGAGACTCGAAGATAAGGAGCGAGATTATCTTCTCAATATACAAAAAGAACCAAGTATTTATGAGCTCGTTGGAAAATGGCTTGAGAGAATACCTTTTTTGGAGTTTGAAAATTTTTCTTTCTGGGAAGAGTTTTCAAAACAAACACAGTCCATGCTAAAAGAAGATGAAAATATTATAAAAAGTAATCAATCGATTTCTGAAGAAGAACGAGAGTTACAATTGGCGAATCTAATTTCCACACAAGTTTCCTTTTCAATTATTACAGATAAAGAAAAGTATGCAGAACTATTCTCCCAAGGAAAGTTTGACTTATCTCACAGAGCCCTACTTTCAGCTCTTTTTATAAAACTATATTCCAAATATCCCATATTAAATTTACCAGGCCGCTTATTGGAGTCATTAGTCACATTAGATGAATTAATCTCCACTTGGAGATATACTCATTTTCTCATGGTTAATCGCATGTTAGGAAAAAAAATTGGAACAGGTGGAAGTTCTGGGCATGCTTACCTTTTAGCAACAACAAGAGCAAATAGAATTTTCAATGATTTGTTTAATATTTCAACCTATTTGATCCCAGAGGATCGATTGCCTAACTTACCGGATAGTTTAGTTAGTAACTTAACTTATAAAGCTTAGGTGCAATGGGATGAGATGAACTTAGCACTTAAATTAAATAATCTTTTTTTAAAAACTTTGGTGTGAAATAAAATAGATAAAAAATAAAGGAAAGAGTCCAAAACCCCATTCCAAAATGAAGAATTTTAAAATAATAATTAAAGTATATTTCAGGCAGTACACTACGAGTGATCCCACCTAGAAATAATGATCCTAACATAAAATAAATCGCCCAATGAATCTTTAAAGGTAGGCTTGAAATTGAATAACCAACTTGAATCATCAAATTCAATAATACAGAGCTAACTCCTAAAGCAAAGAGAAAATGCACATCACCGAAGGCATAACTTTCAAAAGTATCAAAAAAAGTATTTGCTCCGTACCAAATTAGGCCAATCAGTAAAAGGCACAGAGAGCTAATAAAATGAATCTTAAAAACTCTATGCGTGGATCGATACAACTGATGACACCAAGTTAGTCCTATTAAGAATATTAATATTCCTGCAAAACCCAGCTTAATCATGAGATTAAATAATTCTGTATCAGACTGAAGAACAGATTGAAAAACTGCAATTTTTAATATGAGTAGAAACTTTAAAGGAAATCTTTTTAGCAAAAAATGTTTTAGCGAAGGACAGCGCGGTATAAACTTTATAAAAAACAAAATGAATAAGGAATGTATTAGAACAAAAGCATGATTCGCTCCCTCTCCAATCCACAGAATATTGTCGGCAAGAATAAAACTTAAGGGCATTAAACAAACCCACTTACTATTATTTATCAGTTTCCGTTTAGGCATAGAAAAATTATATTCAAATGCAATAAGCACACTAACTAAAAAGCTAAAAATCATTTCAAACTGATGCCACTGAATATAATCAGAGATGAATGGATGTGCATAGTGCCAGTCATTAACGAGAAAAACTACTGTGTACATTGGAACTAAGATAGCTTTTAAGCAAGCGTAAAGCAGCATTATTTGTGGCACATTTGCCAATAATGAGAACAGTGAGTTCATGGAAAAAGAATAACAAAAATAATTCAAGAATTATATAGTCATTACACTATAATTTAATCTAATTGGAAAAATTCTTTTAATGACTTATAGACTAAGCTTTATTTATAAGGGTTAGCTCTATATCCATTAACCAGAGAAAGAGCTTTCTTAAAAAAGTTCACTCGTTTAACTCCAGTAAATTCTAACTCAACTCTTCTGTTTTTTGCTCGTGATCTTGGATCGGTTTTCTTAATTGCTCTTCTCGTCCAAGAATAACCCTTGGCAGACATTCTTCTTGGAGCAACCTTGTGTGATCGCAATATTCTTTGCACTGTTAATGCTCTTCTATTTGAAAGATCTAAGTTATAATCATAGCTTCCTCTGTCATCTGTGTGCCCAGAGATTAAAATCCGTCGATATTCTTTTGGATATTGTGAAAGAAAGTAACCTAATCGCTCCAAATACACTTGCATATGAAAATTGGCTTCATCGCTATCAGTGGCAAAGTAAAGCCCTGTTCCAGCATCAAAGGTGGCACGAACGCGATCTTTACCAATAATTTTGATATAAGGCCGGTATACAATTTTTTCTTTCGTTACCACTTTTTCTTTAATTTGAATATGTCGATCTGAAAATGGAATCGCATATTGCAAGCCAATTGTACTTAAAATGACGTCTCTGTCATTTAATGACAAATCATGTATTACATCTGCGACTAAACGTAATTTATTAATTTTGAATTTTTTGAATTCATAAGCGAAGGATATCCCACCATAACCAACAGAATTCTTCCCTTCATCTTCATCACTCAAAGAATTATCATTATTAGTTATAACCAAAAATTTGGGTCCGATTGAAATATCAGAATTAAAACGGTAGCGAGCGGCAACAAATCCCATGGGAGACTTAGTGGTAATAGTAACATCATCACTACTCACTTGGTTATAAAACCAACCTGCCCCTAAATCAAACACAAAGGATTTACTATAATAGGCAAATCCACCTAAAGCATTGAACTGAAATCCATCTCGATCGTCAATTTCATCATCATTTTCATAGCTAATGGCATAGCCAAGGTCGAATCCACCGAATCCATAAGCGCCTTCAGGATCTTGCAAGGACTCTGCCTTTAGAGTCTGAAGAAATAAAATATTGAGTGCTATAATTAAAATTGTAAATAAAAACTTCATGTACTATTCCTGCCCTTCTCTTGTCACAAGTAAATTCGATATCCCATCGATTTTAATATCATCTGTAAAAATAAACCAAACTAGTTCACTGCCCATTTCTTTAATTTTTCTCTCACCCTGAGGAAGATACATACTAAGAGCGATTCGTTCCTTTTCCGTTCGTAAACCGCCAGTCCCATAGCTACGATCAAGTAAGCGATAAAATTCAGAATTTTCTTCATAATAATCACTCGTTAATCTATTAGGAAATTTTGGATCAGTGATTCTACTTCCGGAACATGGGTTCTGGGAAAGATCTCGATGATAAAAACATAGATACTCTGTAGGTTTACTTGCATCATTAATTGGGTTCTTATCAAATAAATTGAATTCAATTTCAAGATCAACAGATTTTATATCAATTGTTTCGATGTCCCAACCGCAGTTTTTGATCCCACTCCTTATGTCAAAAGCAATTAAGACATGTGAGTTTGCGACATACGAGTGTCCATCTCCTCGACTGGAGACTTTTGTCGAAGTATTTCCTTGTCCTTCAAACTGCCTTTTGCTATTTCCATAGCCCTTGTAAACTCCCTTAAGATCATAAGGTAATGGGATAGAATAAGCACTTTTAGCAAGCTTTACTCCTACCGAGTCAATACGACAAACTTTCTGCAAGTCAGACTTCGGCTGCTCATCTAACTTTTTTTGTAGTTTGTCTGCTTTTTCTTTTTCTAACTTCGCTTGTTCTTCAGCTTTATCTTTGTCTTCTTCCGCTTTTATTTTCTTTCTTTCAAGATCTTCAAGTTCATCTTCAGCTTCCTCTTCAGCATCTTTTTTCCCTTTATCCAAGCCCTCTTGATATTTTTTGTCTAAATCTTCTTGAGTGTATTCCTTAGCATTGGCCAAGGCATCTTTAAGTTTTCCAACGAGATCAATATAAGCAGCTCTTAGCTCATCACAAGTTTCCGTTTCATATACCTCATCAACTTGAGGTTGCTTAACTTTGCACTTATTCATCTCCGCCGAGTAATTATTAACTTGATTTTGCAATATATTAATCTGATCTAAAAGCGCTTTCTGATCCTCACATTTAAATTGCTGTGTATAAGGAAGCTCTGTGTCTGGATTGATTCGACAATTTTCAATAAGCAATAGAAGCTCGTCTCTTTGTGCTTTAATTTCACTATTTTCCTTAACCAGAACATCAATTCTACCTTGAAGCTCTTTTGTATCTTTATCGTATTTTGCTTGCAACTGAGTTAACTTCTCTTTTTCTGCTTGCAAATTCTCTTTAGTTGCTTGGTGAGCTTCTTTTTCTTGTCTAAGTTGCTCTTCCAAGAGTTTTACTTGTCCATCATTATTACTTGCATTTGCTAAAGCTAACTGATCTGTCAAAGATTGAATCTCTTTATCTTTTTCACCAATTTGAGCTCTTAAGGCATCACAATCTTCACAGTCAGGCACCACAGGAGCACTATTTTTCAATCGCTCATTCTCTTCTTTTAACCTTGTAATTTCTTGATCTTTAATAATTTTCTCTGCCTCTAGAGTGTCAATTTTATTTTGCAGACTCTCTATTTCAGAATTATCTACAACAAGAGGTTCTCCTGCTTCTTCTCTTAGCTTCTCTAACTCGGCATTAAGTCGATCAATTTCCTCTTGTTTAGCCTCTTTTTCTTCATTAAGTTTATCAATTTGATCTTGAGTTGGTCTCTTGTTTAAATCATTAACTTCTTCTTGTAATTTATTTCGCTCACCTTCCAAAGCTTCCTTTTCATCTTGAAGTTTTTTAATTAACTCACTTTGATCTTCAGGAGTGTTCTCTATTGCGAGCTTTAATTCTTCTTTTAGGTTTTCAATCTTTGTCTCATGATTATTAATAGTGATATTTAATTGTTTAATTTTGTTTTCAGCATCTTCCAATTTTTTCAATGTCTCTGGCCGATCGATATATTCAACTCTTGTGGGAGAATCAATCCCAAGCTTTTTCCACTCGCCATCAATTTTTCGCCAGACATTCTTATTCATATCTTGCTGTAAATATACTTCTCCATCTTCGCCAAGAGTATTGGCCGGGTCATTTTTGCCACAATAATAGCCACGATAGTTTAAGACACAAATCCCCCTCCAATTTCCATTATCATTTTTATAATAGAAATTATTGGTGGTATGATAAAAGAAATCTCCATCCCGACTTTTTTTAATTTTTCTCGTATTTGGATCAAAGCTACCTTCATGGACTCTATTTTTTCCGTCACTAAGGTCGAATTCCTCTCCATTTTCAACAGTATATCCCTTTAATGTTATTGTATTGATATACAGATTTCCTGGTATTGGATCTGCAACATCATCAAATGGTACTTGGATTAAACTATACTCAAATTTACGCGGGTATATTTTGACCCATTTTTTGTTAATCTTTTGATAGATATGGCCATTAGATTGTTTATAAAGATCTTGGTTCTTACCAAATTTACCACCATTTTTATCTTGTGGAGGAACCTCTCCGCACCACATTCCAAACGCACCACCCTCACAGGACATTTGCCAGTTGCCATTCTTTTGCTTGCGATACATATCACCATTATCTTCTGTAATATATACATCTCCCCTATTTCCCAAGTCCGTTACTCGATCATTAGGATTTCCTGGCCCCACATGCACAACATTCATATTATTTTTTCTATTCTTAAAAACCTGAACCAGGTTTGTTCCTCTGAAGATATAACCATCATTAAGTTCTTTATCTATATAAATCGTAAGATTATCTTTATTTGCCAGGCTAGCTATTTCATCCTTATTAGCTTTCTCAACAACTTTTAATTCAGACATCAGAACCCATGTTCCAACTTGATTCTTGCGCCATATACTTCGGTTTGGATCTTGCCGCCACTCTCCAGCGTCACCTTCATTGTTATCAGGCGTTCCACCGCAAGGGTTGATCGACTGCTCAAGTTCACATACTTTGGTCCAATTGCCATCGGCTTTTACATAATGAAGTGGTTTTGTCGTATCAATAAAAACGTCACCATCATTTCCATCTGTTCCTAGAGGAGCACGTGGCTTACGAATAACTTGATTCCCTTTAAGCATTGATCCATCAAGAACCATAATTAAATTTTCAGGATTTTTTGGATCTCTTCGGTATCCTTGGGCTTTATCTTGTACCCAGTAAAGTGTATTTCTCTCAGGCTTCTTTTCATCGGCCGGATCACTAATTGGCTTAATGACAAACTCATCACAATTTTTTAATTTTTCGATAAGTATCCATTCCCCATTTTTCTTTTGAAAAACTTCACAGGTTACCCTATTAACGTGGACATCATTATTTAAACCATCGGCGACAAATGGATTTATATTCTCAATATCAAGCTTCCCACCTTGCTTATTTGGATCATTATTATTTCCAGTATTATCGGTCGGAGGTACTTGACTTGGATCCCCGTTATCATCATCGATCCCAGGACCTCCAGTACCATTGTCTGTTCCAGGGCTACCATTGCCACTCCCATTACCATCTCCGGTGGTCGTCCCATCATCGCTTCCATCCAGCGCAGATTTTTTTGTTGTCGTAAGTTTGTCTTTCTTCTCATGGCGATCGACTATTTTACCACAAGAGGCAAGTAAAAAGACTAAGGTTAAAATTGAGAATGACTTCATCATTGGTTTGGCTCCAAGCTCTAAAATTAAATATAGATGTGATTAGTTTAGGGTTAAGTTTGTGAAATACTGATTAACTTGGAAATATTTACGTATGTCATAACATTTGCCGGCCACATTCTTTCAACATCCTGATTAAAAATTAGACAATTTAATTATCAAGCTCAGAAAATAGATTTTTCAATTGCCATAAAAATTCACTTCGGTAACATAGATAAGTCATGGATAACCATCAAAAAGACCACAAAATTGTTTCTCTCTTTATTAACAGCATTAAATTAGATGTGGAGAAAGGTCATCTTAAATGGACCATATCCTCCCTGGCCAAATCTTCCAAAATAACCAGGTCACTAATATATCACTATTTTGAAGGAGATAAGGAGCGAATTCTTGATGAAGCCCTTCACTACTTGGGCAATGTCTTAGTGGGAGCAGAAGATAAACAATTAAACTATTGGCGAGATCATAATATTCATCAAGCCCTTAAAAACTCACGATCTCTTCTCAAAGAATGTCCACAGATACTTCAATTTTACTTTAAATATCGAAGCTCTATTCAATACGGTAAAAAAATTAGGTCCATGGAGTTAAAGGGAATTAAAAAGAGACAAAACTTTCTGAAGGTTAGCTTTTCCGAAGCTAAGGTTCTTTTCTATTTGCAAATGGGATTGGGAATTGCACCAAATTTGAAAGCACAAGAAATTAGTATGGGGTTAAAAAAACTAGGCTTAAGTCAACAGTTTTCCTAAATAATTCGAACCGGGTGACAATGGTGGTGATAGTTTTTAAGTAATCGAAATTATTAAAAGTTAAAATTTATAAATACTTGAAATTTGAATTTTCACCATTGTAGTCACCCGGTTAAAAAATAATTAAGGTCCTGAGTGAGGAATGAAACTTGGATGTTCGAAAAATAATCCAAAACGATTCTCACCGGCAAGCCAGACAAAATTTGGATGATCAGATTGAACTGCATTCAGATCATTGGGAAAATTAGTATCAGTGCTATTGGCCACGCCATGCTCACCATTGGTACCCTCAAAACGATTTCCTAAAACTATTCCATTTAAGTTAGTATAATAACCACCACCATTAGAGATTCCATCGTTAAAAATAGCATTAGTTTGCCCAACAGTTCCCCCGACTGCTCCACTCGGACGATAAACAAAACTTTCACCAATGGTTATATCTAACTGACTACTTATACTTATATTATTGCCGATTAGTGCAATCATTCCACCAAATATATCAGCTGTGATAATTCCATTACTTTCAAAATGAACATAGCTCCCATGTATAGAATAATGCCCATTAACATCTGGAATCTCACCTATCATCCCTCCTGCTTTACCAGTATTTGCTGCAGAATCTGCATGAAACCGAGCAAGACGAACCCCGCACATTTCAATTCCAATATTGATCTTCACACTGTTTGGATCATTGGCTTTTCCTATTACTCCCCCTAATCGAGTAATATATGAACTTGTTGCAGGGCCCAAACTACCATGAAAAAGGCATCCCATTATCTCAGCATCTCTCGCTCCACCTGCGATTCCACCCACGGCCACAGGTGTACCTGATCCAAAATATTCAGCGTTTGTAACTTCAATCGAAAGCATACCATCGTCAATGAAACCAATCGCACCAAGATAATTTGGAGATTGCGGTCCATAATCAATTTTTAATCCATCTATAATTAAAGGTTCAAGAAATTGGCCAACCATTCCAAATCCATCAGAGTCAGAACCAAGTTTTCTAATAATTCCTATGTTGTCCGCTCCCGATGAAGCATTGATACGAATATTGCTTAGCACATGTCCATCTGGATTCATTAAACTACCAATAAATGCCTTACCTGGAAAATCATTCGCAGGAAGTCCACCTATTGGCTCAAAATTAGCTGGATTATCTCCAAAGTCTAAATCAGCTTTTAATTCATAAGATTTGGTTAAATAAGCAGGTACATTAGAAATTTCATTCCACTTCGCCACAGTATTTATTTCGATTGGATCAAAGAAGTTTCCGGCCAAGTCTACGTGGCCATCGTTATTAGTATCACCAATGGCGAGCATGTCATCCTCGTATTCAGGGATACATTCAGAAATATTAGAATCCCAAATCATTGGAGGAGTATAACTGCTATCACATGTTCCCATAGAGAGAACTCCAACATCGGTCCAATCTGCAAAACTACTTCCATCCATAGAAACTAAGGATGCAGTATTATTAGAAACATTAATCATATTTCCTTCATATTGAGCCGTGTAGGCTGGAGTCAAAAGTACTTCTCCTGTTGCCATTCCACAACTTCCATTAATCGTCCCATCTGTTGAAAAATTAAAATTACCAGACGCCACGTTATAATTAAAATAAGTATTATCAAGTCTACCCACTGCTAAGCCTGATTTAACGTTTGCTGTACATTTATCAAGTGTAATATTCCCACGATAAGTATTTTCCTCAATCGCATGAAGAAAAATTGTTACACCACCGGCTTGACCTGCGAACCCTCCAATAACCAAATGGTAATGATTTGAATTTCCTGAGTTCATATCTATGTAGGAAATATTATTCTTCATTGTTCCATAAGCAAATGTCCCAGTAATTGAACCAGCGTAATATGCATTAGTTGTATCGTATAAATGAACCTCATGAGATCCTGTTAAAAGATTGCCTTTAATAATATTTGAATCTATTGCGCCAGCTCCATCTTTAGTTACATTACCAGCAAGACCTCCAAAGTGTACTGTTTTTAACTTTTCACTATCCACATCGACAAAGTGATTCAAAACAATTGAGTTTCTCATATATCCGACAACTCCTCCCACACGAGAGATTTTATCAGACAGAGAATTACTTGTAGTGAGTCTAGTGATAATTGAATTACTCACCATTTCCACTTCAAGACAATTTCCACATAACCCTCCATAACTTGAGGTGCTAGGGATAGAAGGATCAATATAAATCTCATTATAAGAATATGAATTAATAATCATACCCCTATTCAATTCACCAACAATTCCGCCACAATTTGCATCCGCTGCCGCTGAAACACAAGTAATTTCCACTGGAAAATCTGTTCCGCTACTATCCTCATGTTCCACTATTCCCTTTATAATTTCGAGTTCAGCAAACTGACTTCCTACAAATGAACCAACGAGCCCACCTATATTTTCTTGCCCAATAATTTTTTGACCGCGAAAACGAACATCTGAGAGATTTATATTAGCTAAAACTTCTGGATCATTTTGCATATTAATCCGCCCAATGGCACCACCAATATACATTGAATTTGATGTATTGGGGCTGCCATAAGTTCCGCCTTGTATATCAGTATTTATGTCAGCATGACGAATTTCCATTTCTAGTTTCCGCAGAACACCACCAGGATTAGGATCCGTTGAATAGATATAGCCAATAAGCCCACCTTTAACATCTCCTCCGGCACCTTCAATTTTACTACCATCAGTATTATCGATAAGGATATTATCTAAGACAATCCGACCGTCATAAGGATTTGGAGCGGAAGTTGTATCATAGAGAAACTCTCCAAAAATATACCCTACATTATCTTGAGAAGTATTAATATTCGTATTAATAATTTGAATATCCCTAAAGTTGATTTCTTGAATATTATTTGTGCCGTGAAGAATATGATTTACCAAAACAGCTTGATCAGTTCCTGTTATACTTCCCCCTTCAAGTCTCATCATTTCAAATGATCCTTTTCGAAGAAGATTATCCACTAATGTTTCATCACTATTAATAATGGGATGAAAGTTTCCGATCATCTTTCCGTTAAAAGTGGTGATTTGGTATCCAGACTCACCGCCAAGGTTTATTGGATAGCCAATATTAACAATTGCTTCTTGGTTCATATTACCGGTGGGCTCCAACGCAGTAAACTGCTGCCCATTACAAACAATATATTCATAGAGTGTTCCCCCATGATGAAATGAGTACGGAGCAGGATTGGTCAAAGCATTTCCCGAACACAAATCAGATTGTGTGTATAAACCATTATTACTTGTATAACTATCAGCTACGGCCCTGAAATTAATATTTTGTTTTAAACCATCGGCAAAATGAAATGTTTCAATTTCATTTGTACAACTACCACTTGCGTAAACTTTAATTTTAATATGCATAGGAAATGTATTAGGCCCTTGCAGAATAGGTAATTTAAAAGGTGAATTATCATTCCCTCCAGAAAATGTACGGCAAGACGAAAATTCTGTTCCCCCAATAGTGTTTAAAGGATTTCCCACAAATGAGCGTAATAGAATTCGGTAAGACTGAGCATTCCCAGGAAGTGGACTTTGAGCAGACCCATCGCAACTTATTTCGACCCCTGGGGCCGGAGGGTGATGCATTAAATTGTATTCTAGATTCATACAATTCTGAACTCGCAAAGTTTTAAACTGAGATGGGGATCCACTTTCTCGAGTTGCAGAAGGACCGAAAAATGAATTGTTACATTTGGATGCTTGTAAGGTTAAGTTTACTGATATTGGTTCACCATTTAAGTTAAAGGGTGGCGTTAAGTCACAACGATTTTCACCTTGAAATACTCCCGCACCTTTCCAACCAATTGCTGCGAATTTCCAAGCACCATTTGGCACTGTAAATGAATCATTATCAGCAAAAAAAGTTTTACCAAACTTTTCACCGGTTCCTACATTATAAGCAGCAACATAAAGTCCCCCCGGATAGTTAGAGGACCCAATCGCCAAAACAAATCGCGCTGTGGTTTTATTCTCGTTAATAGATTTTTTTTGAGAACAAGAGAACATCGAAATGGTCATCATTAACATTAGAAATATTTTTAAATTATAGTTGATCATAAAATTCTCTACTAACCTTTTCGAATGATTAACTACTTTAGTTTACTCAAAAGCTCGGTTTTCATCCTAAAGGACTGTAATATTAAATAGTTAGGCAAAGTAGATTTTATAAGGATTTTTAGGCTTGACCACAAAAATTGGCAAGTCTTATTGCAGTTAGAGAAGTGAAGTTTCTAATCAAGATACACTCTTGATAACTGCAAACAATCTAACTGTTGGGGAGAGCCATCAATTAATTGGTCTTCAATACTC
Source organism: Bacteriovoracaceae bacterium (assembly GCA_028101965.1). Classification (GTDB taxonomy): domain Bacteria; phylum Bdellovibrionota; class Bacteriovoracia; order Bacteriovoracales; family Bacteriovoracaceae; genus JAOHMI01. The sequence goes on along the minus strand of JAOHMI010000040.1, from coordinate 357 downwards.
CGCAATCTTAATATCTAATATCGGATTATTTGAAAATTATATTCTTGGAGATAAAATTAATTTTGTGCCCCAATTAAAACTTTAAACTTTAATTGATAGCATCTATTTGATTTTCAGGAATCGATTTTATTACGTAATCGCAAGACATTCCATGCTGATAAATTCGACTTATATTTGAAAACTGATTCAGCTCAATTCCAAATCGAATTGCGTTGTAAACTTGAGGGTAGAGAAAAGAATCCACAATAGAAAACTCATCTCCCAGACAGAAATTACGACTTAAATTAAGTGAATTTAATTTGTATTCAAAGGCTTCTAATCCTCTTTCTATCCAATATTTTCCCCATCCCATTTTGC
>JAOHMI010000004.1 GCA_028101965.1 Bacteriovoracaceae bacterium | reverse complement strand
TGCTGCCGTTGATCCAAAATCTCGGAAAATACTGTCTCTTGTGGCAGCTCCCATTAGTTCATTTGGGCACTTATCTAAAGTTTCTTTAAAAAAATATGGAAAAAGACATAGTCGGCACAATTTAGCATTAGAGAAACTTTTTAATAATTTATCGCAGGCTCTCACCAAAAAAGTGCTCATTAGAAGCGACGAACACAAGCTTTATTCCGAATTTATAAAAAAACATGTTCCCCAAGCGAAGCATGAGCAATTCAAAAGCATTCGAGGTAGTAACATAGGTCAAGGAGAGCTAAAGAAAACCAGAAATGATCCTCTCCATTCAATAAATCATACTTTTGCCATGATGAGAGATAATCTTGGAACCTTAGTTAGAAAAAGCTGGTGTGTAACTCAAGATCTTCAAATGCTTCAAATTCGTCTAGAAATCTACATGAACTTTCATAACAAAATACTAGTTTAAGAAATAAAAAATTGTAAAAATACATAACTTAAATTGAAGTAAGTTCCACCATTATAGTCAGTCGGTTAGTAATTATTGAACGATAAATTTAGAGAAATATATCTTTTTTAAAATCTTTGAATTGAGCTTTTGATTAATAAGTTTTCTCAATCGGGACTCAAAGAGGATTTTACCGGTAATAGAGTTTATTTCAGAGTAACTCATATTAGATCCCACTTGGATTAAACTATCAGAAATAATATGTTCAGCATCTAGTAAAATAGGCTTATGATTTTCAAAAAATGGCTCTAAGTTTAATTCAACTTCAAGGTAGCGTAGACGATTTCTATCGGTGAATAAATTTACAACTTTTTTAGGTAGTTTTAATGGACTATTTTCTAAGCTACTAAGTGCTCCGGAAATCAACTTATCCTTTTCGGCCTGCTGATCTGTTGGTGATTTAGTGATCACTTTATGGCTATAAAAGACAGCTCCAGCTGACCCGAGAGTTAAGATCCCATTTAGTAAAAGAAGAATCATGTCTAATTTTTTGTTTCCAGTCATTAGTTTTATTTTAATCTTTTATGGAGATTTTTTCTAAAAACGGAAAAATAGTAAAAATGATTCCTTACAAAGAGAGACTGTTCTAGTCAGTCAAGAATGGTGTATAGGGAAGATCAAGGTCTGCGGCAACAGCTTCGTATGCTAATTTACCTTTATAGATATTAACCCCTTTCTGCAAGGGTTTATCTTTTAAGCAAGCTTTTTCCACGCCAAGTTTAGCAATAGATCTCGCGTATTTAAGTGTCACATTGGTTAGAGCAAATGTAGAGGTAGAGGCAACTGCGCCAGGCATATTAGCCACACAGTAATGAACAACTCCATCCACAATAAAAGTTGGATCTTCGTGAGTTGTGGGTCGACAGGTTTCTATACAACCACCTTGGTCAACTGCTATATCAACAACCACAGAACCTTTCCCCATTTGTGAAATCATATCTCGAGTTACAAGCTTGGGGGCCTTCGCTCCTGGAATTAGAACAGCACCAATGACTAGATCTGAACGGATAACTGATTCTTCAATATTTTGTGCATTCGAATATAGAGTTGTTATTTTATTTTCAAAAAGGTCATCAATTTCGGCTAAACGTCTGGTAGATAAATCAATCAAAGTAACATCAGCTCCCATCCCAATCGCCATTTTAGCAGCATTTGTCCCTGCAATACCACAACCAATAATGGTCACTCGTCCTCGTCGTACTCCTGGAACACCTCCTAATAAGAGTCCTTTTCCCTGCTTATCGGTTTGCAAGTAATTCGCCCCTATTTGGGTAGACATTCTTCCTGCAACTTCAGACATAGGGACTAATAATGGAAGACTTCCATCGTCCAATTGAATGGTCTCATAGGCAATACAAGTTGCACCTGATTCCATCAAGCCGGTAGTTAATTTTTTATCTGCGGCTAAGTGTAGATATGTGTAAAGTATTTGATTAGGTTTGAGTAATTTGATTTCAGGTTCAAGTGGTTCTTTTACCTTAATTATCATTTCACCAGCAGCATAAGCTGCTTCCAGGTTATCAACTATAGTAGCACCGGCCTTAATGTAGGCTTCATCTGTTATTCCAATTCCGATACCTGCATTTTTCTGTACAAATAGCTCATGTCCATCTCCAACTAATTGGCGAACTCCACCAGGAACTAACCCAACCCTGTTTTCGTTATTTTTAATCTCTTTAGGGACAGATATTTTCATTTAATTTCTCCTTGGGAAATAAATATTAGCCTGTGATATTCTGGAGGCTCGAGCAATTTAAGATCATTCAAATCTATCAGATTTTCTTAAAATTATGTAACTTTTTGCATGAGGTTTTATTTCTTACAAGAATTTAGAGGAATTTAAACTGAAAATTTAATTCTTAGCCCATCATGGGCCGGTTTTATGGAGCTAAATTTAAATTTTTTGAGCTCTTTTACTAGTTGAGGATAATTAAATTGATCTCCCAAATGAGTTAAATAGGCATTCTTCGGCTTTATCTGCTCGATATAACTAATTGATTTGTCAAAATGAAGATGAGTCTTATGGGGGGTATATTTTACACAATCAATGATCAAAGTTTCAATTTTTAGCTGTTTACATTTATCAATCGCCCATTGAGGAATCATATGATTATCAATAAAGTAGGCAAACTTCTTATGGATAATACCGAGTGTTCTCCCGGTTCCATGAGGCATGCTCACAAAATAGAAGTTCTCTCCAAGTAGCGAATAGGCTTTTTTCAATGAAACGGGAATTAGACTTAAAAGAGGAACTCCTCCTCCAATAACTTTTTGTGTTTTAAAATAATTAGTCCGATCAAAAATATAAGGAAACTTAGTTTTTAGTTCAGGGATAATGGCTTTCCGTGTATGCACATTGATTGAAGTCTTTTGAAAATAGGTGAGCGGTCTTAAATCATCAATTCCATGCAGATGATCTGCATGCTCATGGGTAAGAATAACCTCATCAATGTGTTGAATTTTTTCTCTTAATAACTGCAATCGGAGGTCAGGACCAGTATCAACTAAAATATGTTTATTTTTATTAGTTTGAATGAGAATACTTGATCGGGTTCTTTTGTTTTTAGGATGATCGCTTATACAAACTTTACAATTGCAACCTAGCACCGGAACTCCTGTGCTGGTTCCACTTCCTAAAATTAGAATTGATTTTATCATCTGAGTTTCCTTCTCTGTAAAATATATTTATTATCATTTATAATAAATGTCATATATACTTTTACAAAAATTACTTGTGTTTAAAGGTAGATTATTTATGAAATGGCAAGAAATCAATGTCTTTGTTTTAATGTTTGTTCTGCTTAGCTGCTCCCAAAAACCTGTTAAAGATAATAGTGAGGAAGTAAAAAAAATTATCGTTGACCAGTATGGTTCATCGGTAATTAATCTAGATATTCATAGTTTTGAATTAGAGAATGGATTAAAAGTTATCTTAAATAAAAAAGATGAGCTTCCTATCTTCGCCCTCAATATTTATTACAAAATCGGCGGAAAAAATGAGTCTGAAGGATTGTCAGGAGCGACTCATTATCTTGAGCATATGATGTTTAAGGGAGCAAAGAAATATAAGAAAGGTGAGTTTAATAAATTAGTTGAAGGTAATGGCGGCTCGTTTAATGCTTATACCACAACGGATTTGACTGTTTATCATGTTAAAATGCCCATTGAGCATTTAGAAACAATGCTCGATATAGAAGCAGATCGGATGGAAAATCTTCTTTTAGATGAAAAAGCTTTTGCCTTAGAGAAGCAAGTTGTTTTAGAAGAAAAAAAGATGCGCTATGAAAATTCGGATCATGGAAAGATGAGAAGGTTATATATGGAGACTCTTTTTGTTGATACTCCCTATGAAAAACCAGTTATTGGAACGGATAAAGATATTATTGGAGCGACTCGGCAACAAATCTTTGACTACTTTAAAAAATATTATGGCCCGAATAATGCTGTTCTCGTCATCAGTGGGAATATTGACTATAACAAAACTGAGTCTTTGGTTAAAAAATATTTTGGTGGTTTAAAAAGAAAAAATATTGATGACGAAATGATTTCACTTAATACGACATTTAAGTTTTCAGATAAAATTAAAAATCGGCATATAGAAAAACATCAAAAAGGTGCTTCTCCCAATCCTATCTTTATCTTGGCCATACCTGGGGTTAAAATGGGTGAAGAAGAAAGCTTTGTCTCAGACATTTTGTCAGCTGTTCTCAGTTATGGTGAATCGAGTTATCTGAATCAAAAATTGGTTAAGAGTAATAAAGCTTACATGAGCCAAATTTCCACGGGAAATTACAGCATGATGCATACTGGAGCATTTGTGGTTTCAGGAACATTACTTAGTGGTAAAAAGCTTAAATATTTACGAAAAGATATATTGAAGAATCTAAATGAAGCCTGCGATGAAGCAATTACAGAAAGAAATGTCCAAAAAATAAAAAATAATTATCTTCATCATATTTTCCGCAGTTTCGATACCACAGATGATATCACCGGTTTTCTCGGGGATCGTGAAGTCTATTATGGAGACTATCGATTCTATAAAAAAGAATTTAAAGTTTATGATGCAATCTCAACAAGTGACGTGAAAAATTATTGCAAAAAATTATTTAAAGGTAAGGAGTCTGTTTTAGTTTCCTTCTGGAATAAGAATAAATAGGAATATCTATGAAATATTTTGTTTTTTTAATTACCTTTTCATTACTGATTTCGACTCTAGCTGAGGCTAACTTTCTTGAAAAAAACCTAGAAAGACTTCAGTGGGGTAATACCGAAGTGATATTTTTGAAAGATGATTCACTTCCAATTTATGAAGTTAAAATTTACTTTGCTGATGGAGCATTAAATGACAAAGGGAAGTATGGATTAACCCAAATGATGTTTGATTTAGTGGATACAGGGACAGATCGCTATAGTCATCAGGAGATCTCCGACCACCTCGATTTTTTCGCAGTAAATTTTTCGGCTATGGTCTTACATGAATATTCTGTCTTTAGTTACTCTGGGCTGACAAAAGACTTGGTTCCAACTTCAAAAATGATGTGCCATTTATTTCATAACACTCAGTACCCAGAATATTTAGTTGAAAATTATTCGACAAGAAAAAAAGTTTCATTAAATTCTCTTCGGTCAAGGCATAGTAGCTTGATCCAACGCGTTTTTAGAGGGGTTCTTTTTAAAGGTACTCCTTATGAAAAACCTAGTGATGGGATGATAAACTCAATAAGTAAAATCACTAAAAAGGATTTAAAGCAGCAATTAGATTACTTTATGACAAAAGTTAAAAAGAAAATATATATTCAAGGACCAAAAAATATTTTAGGGCAGGTAAAAGATATTTTTCAAAAAGACTGTCAATTTGAGAAAAGTAAGTCTGAAGTGAGAATGGTAGAATCCTTTGAGAAAAAATCGAATAACTTTCCTCATATTTATTTCGTTCCAGTAGAAAAAGCTAATCAAATCCAGATAATGTATGGTGATTTTAGAGTGACCTCGAAAGATGAAAAAACAGTTAAGCGGGTCGATGAGGATTTAGAGAAATTTGCTTCTAATATTGTTTCAGGTGGCTTTAACTCAATATTTTTTCAAGAGTTAAGAGAAAAGAGGGGTTATATCTATTCCTCCATGGCTACAACGGGTTGGCAGAGAGACTATGGGCGTTCGACGATGAGTACCTTTACCAAAAATGAAAATATTGTAGATGTTTTAAAAACCATCCAAAGTAGTATTGCAACGAATGAAAACTTTCTGAATAAAGAGAGATTCTCCATGTTTCAAAAGCAAGAAAAAGGGAATTTTTTATTTCGCATAGAAAGTAAAAGTAATCTTTTTTCTCAGGTGGTATATCGAGATCATTTATCAAAGAGTATTGATTCAATTTTTCAGTATCCGGATAAGATTGAAAAAGTAAAAAGAAAAGATATGGTTCAAATTATAAAAGATACTTTTGGTGTGGGTAAACTTCAGCTAATGCTTCTAGGAGATAAGAAAGTATTAAAAACTCTTAAAAAGCATTTCCCTAATGTGACCATTGTCGACTCTAATAAATATCTTTAATTAATTGTTTGATCTTCCTGGGTACTTACTGAGGTGTTCACAATTGAGCCAGGAAAGATGGCGAGCTTTTTAGCTTGGATCTTTCCATTAATCACGGCTGAAGAATGTACTGTAACAACTCCAATCGAATTAACTTCTCCATCAATTCTTCCAAATATTTGCACATCATGACAGTAAACATTTCCTGTGATCACTGCACCTCTTTCGATAGTGAGTTTTGAGGAGTCTTTCATCATTACAGTACCTTTTATATTGGCATTCAGGATAGTCTCTCCGTTCAAATGAAGAGTTCCTTCGATTAAGGAAGAAAAACTAATAAGGTTGTAATTAAGGTTATGAAAGTCTAATTGGTTCATTGGCGAAAATATTCCTGCGTCTTGATAATCTTTAGCAGATCACCTGTGCGATTAAAAATAAATATTTTGTACCACACTTTTTGGATATTGGCCGAAATGTTAAATTCGGCTATAACTGGCCTGAACCGTGATACGGTGAAGCTTTCTCCTTGATTAAATCTAATTGCATCAAAAGAGTCGGTATCGAGGATAGGGTAAAACTTTATTTGTTCTTTTGAATAGCTGAGAACGTGAACATATCCGCTTAACTTTTCACCTTCTCGATTATTTTTTAAATTGAAACTAAATCTAACTTTGTTCTTATCGAATTTGGTTTCTAAGTTTTCGAGGGTACATAAGTTACGATTGATTAGATTCTTTTGTCCTACAGGTGTAAAGAATAGTTCTAAAAGTGGTTCTCGCCGACTTTTAATATCACCCGAACTCAATTTACCAGTTAGACTTTCATTTTCTTTTCTCAACTGAGTCAGCTCATTTTCAATCGCAATTTTCTCATTCTTAACTTTTTGGATCACTGCGGGTTCATTGTTTTTCAAGCCATCTAATTCAATTTTGTATTTCAAGCTAAAAATTGAAAGGGCGGCGATAAAAGTTAAGAAAAAAGTTGGAATTACAATCAACAAAGTTTTGAGGAAAGTTTTATTTAAATTAAGCGAAAAGGGGACCTTGCCCGAGCTAAATACTAGAAGAGAAAAGTTTTTTTCTTCTTTTTTTATCATAATTAGTCTTTTTAGTTTGAGGAAAGATTAAAGAATCTTTGCCCCGGAGTGAAGGCATAGTTTTGAGATTGATCAAACTTTGACCACTCTTCTTTAACTATTTTCCATTGGTAATTTTTATCTTTAACCAGATACAGAACTTTCTTACCAATATCTTTGATAATTGGGCTTTGATAATCTTGGGTAAAAGTTGCGATAACATAATCTTTAAAATTTAAAATCGAAAGATTTTCAAAATTAATTTCCCAGTTTAGATTCTTGTTTGCAAATAGGGCCGTTTTATATTTTCCATAAGCTTTATAGTTCCCCCTAGAAGATTTAAACCTTTGAGGATGGTAGTGACTTAAATAAGTAGAAATATCTTTATTTTTCCAAGCATTCATCCAGGATTTTATTGATCCCTCAATTTTAGTTTGCAGAAGGCTAAAGGATTCTTTGGACAAGTATTTCAATTCATGAACTATAATGATAGGTGTATTTTTTAAATCAATAAAATTTGCAATTTCTTTCAAATTTTTATCTGTGACCACAACGCATCCTCGTGAATCAAGACCGAGTGAGATTCTGGCATTATTATCTGTTGAATGAAGCCAAATACCTCCTCCAGTTTTACGAAGATTTGCATCAAAGAAATTTGGGTAATTCAAAGTAAATGCACCGGCACCATACATTTCACTCACTTTTCCATATTTCTTCGCTAAATAATCATTGCTGTAAAAATCTGTTAAATTATAAATACCTTCTGGGGTTTTGTAGTCACCTTGTTCAAACTTGTCTCCCGTCTTCTTGCCCGTTGCGATTGGGAAAGTTTTAACAAGCCTTGGGTTTCCATCTACATTTTCAAAAATAGAGATTTTGTGAATGTCTTTTTCAACGATTAGGACATGATGGGAAAATAAATTACTTAGTTTTATTAAATTTGAAATTTTAAAATCAGTTTTATCTTGCGCATAAATTGCTATATGGAATATGAGTAGGGAAGACAAGAGTAGCTTCCTAGATTTTTTTAAATTTAAGACTAATTGCATATACTTTTTCCTCAGAACAGACTTCAGTTTATTTTAAATTAATCAAACAACTTGATTCTTTCTTCAATGGACCGTTTGATGGCAAATTTTGCCTACAAGTATTCAGATCCGGGCGGTATTTTCCGCTTTAGGCTAAGTCAATGAAATTATTTGGTATAATTTCTTAACTATAAAATTGCTAAAATTTTACAGAAATTTGCATGAAGAGAGATGTATTGAAATGAAGTTTTTATATTGGCAAGAAGACTCTGAACTAGTGAAGGAGTTCACCTATTTGGTGACCAACGCAGAGTTTCAAAGATGTGAATCATTTGATGATTTGATTAAAAATCATCTGCCAAATGAGGTGCTCTTTGTGCTGGCGGACTTAGATTTAGTTAACCAGAAAAAATCTGATTTAAAGCCCTTAAAAAAAGCCTTTAAGAAAATTGAAGATCTTGAAGTTATTTATTTAACCAACTTGATGGAGAGTAAAGATCTAGCAAAGCATCAAACCTCTGGAGTGGGAGGAACTGCTTATTTTAAAGGACCTCTTACCTATGATGAAATTGCTCCGGTTTTAGAGCAAATATTTGAGTTACCAATGATGTCCCAAGAGCAACAAACCAGCTCAATTGGTGGGATGACTCATGTAATGGGATTATTGGAAAAGGAAAGAAATGATAGTCCGGTTATTGAGCGGAAAGCCGAGAATCTGACTAGTTCAATCAACCTCAAGTTTGAAGAAGCTTTTGGCGCAAACTTTGATTTCGAAACATTTGATGAACTGGATGAGGGTGGAGAGAACCCAATTAAGTCAGATAGTTCAGAAGTTTCAGTAGCTTCCAGTGAACCAATTCAAGAAAATACTGGAGTTGGGTTGTCTGATATAGAAGAGGGATTAGATATTGGATTATTAGCTGAAAATGACGATGAGGATACTGAAGAAAACAATGAGGTAGAAGATAGTCTTTTAGCTCATGATGATGGAGGAGGAGTTTTGTCCGAAGAGTCAGATGATGATCTATTTAAGGATGGTACTGATGATGGTACTGAAACAAGAATTGATCCTTTGGCCATAGAAGAACTTACTGAATTAGGGGTTTCGGAAGATGGAGAAACATCGACCAATATTGATATTTTAGAAGAAGAAGCAGTAGAAGTATTAGGCGAAGAAGAAAGTGAAATCTTAGTTGAAGAAGAAGATGAGAGCTCTCAAATCTTTGAAGCTCTAACTGAAGATATCTCTGGAATCCATACAGATTTAATCGAAGCAGATGAAAATCATGAGGCTCCCATCGTTGAAGAATATGATGAATCAAAAGTTCAAGAAGTCGAAGATGATTTAAACTTGGAAGAAGATTTTGCTTTATCTTTGGATGAAGGTAGTCAAGATCATAGCAATGTGGATCTTGTTAATGAATTACCAGAAGGTGAAGTTTCTGATTCGGTAAAAGAAGAAGAGGACGAATTAACTCTTGGGGATGAAGATCCCACATATGAACCAGCTCCTGAAGATATGATATCAGTTGCAGACGCTTCTGCAGTCTATGAAAATATAGACTTTGAAGATGTACGCGCTAATGATGAAGCGGCGTTTGAAGAACAGTCTACAAAGGAAGATCCAGATGAAATTTCAATAAAATTTAATATTGATGCTGCTGGAAACGATGATGGTGATGATAGTATTGAAGTACTAGATGTTAATGGAGTATCCGTTGATACTTCTAATGAAGATAATGAAAGTGAAGGGTTCGAAGTCGATTTAGAACAATCAGATGAAGAGGACTTACTTGCTGTAGATGAATTAGAGGAAGATTTCACTCCAGATATCCCAGAAGTGGATAGCCCTGATGCAGATGAATTAGGCTTAGAGTTTGATTCTGATGAAATCGGAGAGGAAGATTCGACTAGAGTCTACCAAGCTGGAGAAGAAACCGATGACTCATTAATAACTCAATTCGATGAGTTTTCAGAAGAAAAAGAAGAGGGCTTACCTCTACCTCCTGATGACGTTTTGGAAGAAGGTGAAGCAGTTCCAGATCTTTCAATTAATCCAATGGGTGAAGAAGATGAAGGGCTATCGCTTGATGGACTTGAGTTTAATGAAGATGAATTAGGAGAAGCCGATTCTTCTGCTGAGGTTGAAGAAACTCTAGAAGAAGAAGAAGAAGAAATAGGTTTTGATTTTACTAATCCAGCTTTAAGTATTGATGTTCTTACTCCTGAAAATGCATTAATTGATCAAGACTTAGCTATGGCCGAGGGCTCTCCTGATGGAGGATTATTAGCTGAAATAGAGGAAAAGACATCATTTATCCAAAAGGCTGAAGAGCTTGATGCTCAAAACGAAATTATAGAAAGTAGTCAAGTTTATGAGTACTCAGATGATGTTAAGAAGAAACTTGCTGAGATTGATGGTATGTTATCAGGTGAAAATTTTGTGACCAACAGTGATTCTTCAATTTCCAATCATCCGCTTTCGAATGTGAGTAATGTTCAAAATATAAACCCTCAAGTCAATAACACTTCACCACAACCAACTCAAAATCCAGGATTAATTTCTCAAATTCGAGGAGACCACCTCAAAGCAATTGAAGAGTTGAGTAGTGAAAAATCATTTAGTAAAAGTTTAGAAAGAGATAATTTGCAACTTAAAGCGATAATTGAAGAAAAAGCAATTGAATTTAACTTATATCGCAATAAAAATAATCAAAGAATAATTGCTTTGCAAAGTGATTTAGATTTAATTAAAGATCAAAATAAAAGGCTCCTCGATAAGAATAATCAATTGGATCAACAGCTTCATCAGGTTAAGAAAAAGTTTCAAATTAATATGGAAAATCCTGAAACGAATAGATCCGACCTAGAGCAAAAGCTTGAGTTAATAAAAGTAGACTCTGAGTCTCAAATTAGAAATAGAGATAAAAAGATCCTTGAATTGAAAAGAAAAATCGACATGCTCGAGTTTGATATGGAAAGTTTGTTAATGCAAGAAAAACAAATGAATAAAACAAAAGTTAATCAAGAGGATCGTCATCAAAAAATACTTCATGCGTTAGAAATCGCATTTAAATTATTATCAGAAGAACAAAAGCAAAATAATGTTGAACCGATTTTACCAAGTAAGAAAAATTTAAATGCTTAAAAAGGAAAAGTTATTTTTAATATATTGTGTTTAAATTTTACATCAAATATTAAGGATAAGTTTTCTTCCTTCGTAAACGCAATAGGGGAAGATTTAAGAATTCATTTTTTTCCTTTTTCTAAAATTCATGAATATAAATATGAAGATTTATCTTTAATTGTTTTGAACGAAACTGATGGGATTAATGAAACCCAACTAATGATTGAGTTTATAAAAAATAACTTCAAAGATACAGCAATCTCAATTGTCATTAATCACAAAAGTTATGATATGGCCATGCTGGCTTATCGTTTTAATTTGTGTGATGTTCTCGATGACAAATTTGGGAAAGCAGAATTAATGCGAATGTTCTTAAGAGCAAAGATTTTCAGTGAAATTGATAAAAAAGAAGATCAAATTCATGTCCCATACTTTCGGCTTCTTAATATTTTAAGTATGCCGAGTAATATTAAGACTTCGGACCAGTTAGTTCGAGTGATTGTGGATTATTGCAGTAACTTTACAAGTGTTGATGATTTTATTGTTCTTAAGAATACTGGTGATAATTATCATGTGAAATTTTCACTCAAAAAAGATCTCTCTAGTATTAATTTCGAATTAGTACGTGATCATTTGAAGGATCGTCGAATTGGAATGCAAGGGAAGGTTTATACCGATGAGCAGTCTAAAAATCGCTGGTCATATTTAATTTTAGATAGAGATGACTTTGAAGGTAAGGAAGGATTACAGAATCAGCTTATCTTATTGATCAAAATGGATGATGAAGAAGAAAAAATCTTTCTTAATGATTTTCTTGTAACTTTCTTACAGAATGTTAGTCACTTTAAAGGACAATTAATCAAACTTGATAAACTAGAATCTTTAGCTTTAACTGACGAGGTTTCTGGATTATATAATCAAAGAAAATTGATGATGGATTTATCTACTCAGATTAAATTGCATGAAGATGGAAAAAAACATTTTTGTGTTTTATTTATTGATATCGACCGATTCAAGTTAGTGAATGATAATCATGGACACTTGGCCGGGTCAGACCTTATTTGCCAGTTAGGAACATTGGTTCGTAAATACGTTCGTTCAACAGACCAAATCTATCGATTTGGAGGAGACGAATTTGTTATTATTATGCCTAATGTAACTCAAAAGAAAGTATACCCAATTGCTTTGCGCTTACTGGAGAAAATTAAAAATCATTCCTTTTTAATTAATGATCGAGATGAATATAAAATGTCGACCTCAATTGGAATTTGTGAATACCCTACCAACGCGACCACTGATGAAGAAATAATTCAATTTGCTGATGATATGATGTATAAGTCAAAAAAAGCCGGCAGGGGGAAAGTCTTTCATATCAAAGAGGTTTCTTAGTGTTAATCTTAGTGGTGTCAGACATGCATCTAGGTGAAGGAAAGTTTTTACCGAATGGTCAGCATAATTATTTAGAAGACTTTGATGAAGATGAGAGATTCGAAGAGTTCCTTGAGCATTTTAGCTCCGGGGTTAATTATTTTAAAGATGTAGAGTTAATTCTTAATGGTGATATTTTTAATCTTTTGCGACCTAATAAAGATCATGCACTTCCTCATATCTTAGATGAAAAATTTGTCGTGCAAATGGTGGAGGATATTATTGTTGGTCATCCTATTTGGTTTGGTGCCATTCGAAAGTTCTTAGCTCGTCCGAATAAAAAAATTACTTATGTAATTGGAAACCACGACTTTGGAATGATTTTCCCTCAAGCTCAATTAAGGGTAATAGAAGAGTTACACAGTGAAATTGAGTTTACGCAGCAGTATTTTAAAAGTGGGGTTTTGATTGAGCATGGGCATCGATTTGAGAGTTTTAATACGGTCCCTCGCTTAAAGCAATTTATTCCAGGTCCAGAAGGCCGACCAATATTAAATTTGCCTTGGGCATCATTATTCTGCATCTATATGCTACCAATTCTAAAAAAAGAGCGGCCGTATTTTGATAAAGTCCGTCCTATCTCAGCTTATGTAAAATGGACCTTGGTTCATGACTTCGGTTTCTTCTTAAAGCTTGCTTATTTGGTGATTGGATATATTTTAAAAACGCAGTTTAAATCCTATATGAAATCAAATCCAAATTTTAAAACCAAATGGAAGCTCTTAAAACAAATCACAATTTATCCAAAATACGAAAAAAATGCAAAAAGAGCTCTTGCAGCTCGGGCAAACGCCAATGTTATAGTGATGGGGCACACTCACATTTCAGAGTGGAGAAAATTTGCTGATGGCAGAATTTATATTAACTCAGGTACCTGGAATCACATACCCAGTATGGATGCAGGTAGGTTTAAAAATATCAGTCATTTGACCTATGTCTTGGTTGATGTAAATGAAAAAAATGGTCACATAAATCGCGCAACCTTAAATTCTTGGCATGGCAGATGGAGACCGTTTAAAGAGGAAGTTTCTCTAGGTCTATAAAAACCTGAGCTTGGAAGATTCCAAACCCAGATCTTGTTTATAAAAAAGTATAATTTAAAATTAAGAAAGTTTCGCTGGTGATTTACGAGTCGCTTTTCTAACAACTTTTTTAGTAGCTTTCTTTTTTGTCGCAGCTTTTTTAGTTGTCTTCTTTTTTGTTACAGCTTTCTTAGTGGTTTTCTTTTTAGTTGCAGCTTTTTTAGTGGTCTTCTTTTTAGTTGGAGCTTTTTTATTTGTAGATAAGTATTTTTCAACTTTCTTTTGGAACTTCTCTACTTCTTTCTTTTGACCTTTAAGAAAAGTCTGAGCTTTCTTGATCTCAACTTCAATCATTTTCTCTACGGATTTTTCAAGAGTCTCTGATTCTTTTTTGATTTTATTTAAAATTTGATGAATATCTTTATCTACCATCTTTTTTAAATCTTTGGATGTAACTGAAAAAGAAACCTTAATTTTATCTTGGATCTTATTGATTTGGTTTGCTTTAACAAACTTATCAACATTCTTTTTTAAATCTTTCCAGTGTCCCATAATTACATTTTTCTTCATTTTTTCTCCTTGTATGTTTTTCTAAAATAAGCAGTGATGTTATTATTGTTATCCATTTTGTTTGGTTATCGGTACTCGATGGCCAAAACCAAAGCTTTTTGTTTGAACTTTCAAGATCGGGCAAAACTGTTTTCGTTTAAACTCAGCTCGGTGGATGAGTTGTTTAGTTTTTTTTACTTGATCTTTATCCAAACCTAGTTTTTCTACCAGATCATTATCACTAAAACGATAACTTAACAATCCTTCTAAGATACAGTCTAAAATTTTATAAGGAGGAAGGCTTTGATCATCAGTCTGATCTTCCCTTAATTCAGCTGTTGGCGGTCGATGAATAATTTCTTCAGGGATAATATTGATAAACTCTTGGTTAAAAGTATGACATAAGTCAAAAACTTGCGACTTATACAAATCTCCGATTAATGATAAAGCACCTATCGAATCTCCATATTGAGTTGAATAACCAACGGAAAGCTCTGATTTATTTGAAGTATTAATAACTAAGGCACCACTTTGGTTTGAACGGGCCATTAATATTGTTCCTCTTATTCTTGATTGAATGTTTTCATCAGTTATTCCACTTAAGGGAGTTTGTAAAAAATCATTGAATTGATTTTGAAAAGTAGAGTGCAGAAACTTAATAGGAAAGACTTTAAGTTGCAGACCGATATTCAAACAAAACTGTGAACATAATTCATAGCTCAAATTCGAAGAGAACTTACTTGGCAAGTAAATAAGTTCGAGATGTTTATTTATTTCTCTATTTTCCTCTTTTAATTTTTGATAAATAAGAGCTGCGACTAGTGCTGAGTCAACGCCTCCTGATAAACCAATGATAAATTTTTCGACTCCAATCTTATTACAATATTCCATTAATCCAAATTTGAGAGCATGGATAATATCGATTCCCTCTTCTTTGGTAAGGGGAATTATTTTTTTTTGTTTAACATCAATTCGTGGGGAGAATAAAGATTCATAAGTATTTTTAGGTGAATGCTTAAACTGTTTAGGATCAGGAATTCTCACCGGTAATTTTTTTAATGAATACTCAAGTAAATCTTGGCTAAATGATTTGGCTTGCATCACAATATCTGATTGATCAGCGACAAAACTTTGACCATCAAAGAGAATCTCGTCTTCACCACCTACTCGATTAACATACAGAAAAGGGCATTGAAAAAGGTTTGAAATTTCATGGGATCTTTCAGTTCTCTTTAACTGTTTCTCTATATCATAGGGGGAGGCGGAAAGATTAATGATAGCATCAATGCTTATGTTTTCTTTTTGGGAATGTTTGGCCAGTTCAGATACTGGGTCAATCATATGTCCAGTTGATGCCCACATATCTTCACAAATGAGAAGGGCTAGGTTATAACCCTTAAAATTAATAATTTTTGAATTCCTTCCTGGATGAAAGTATTTTTTTTCATCAAAAATATCATAGTTGGGAAGAAGTTGTTTGTGATAAACTGGGGTCAGCTGTTGATAATCTCCTCCGATTGCAAATAAACTGTTTCGTATTTGTTGAGGGAAGCTTTCATTATCTAATATATAATCCACACCACCACACAGAAAAAGAATATTTTTTGCCTTACTTTCTTGTGCGAAGAATTTATTTAATTTCTCTATTTTGCGTAAGTAATCTTGAATAAACCCTGGATCAAAAATATAGTCGTTAAGTGGGTAACCGGTGAAGAATAGCTCTGGAAAGAGGTGAACTCCCTCAACGTTTTGTTTTATGATTTTTTCCAAATAGCTAAAAGCTGAGTCAAGATCTCCCAATTGAATATGTGTTTGATGAAGTGTTATTTTCATGATTATTCCTTTGTTTCAGCCCTTTTTGAAAGAGATTGACGCTATTCGTAAATTCAGATAAAGTCTCTTCTTTAGACTATTTCCTCAAATACCGGCTAATTTAAAGTCAGAGAAATGTGCATACTCCTATTTATTGAAGTATATAGTCTAAAAATAATTATTTCTCAATGGTTTTAACAGGTTGAGCTGGTGGTTGGGAATTCATTTTAGAGAGCATATGGAAACAAATAAAAAAGTTTTAATCATCGGTGGGGGATTGGCAGGAGTTGAAGCAGCTCACTTTTTATCTCAAGCAGGAATATCAGTCATACTAGTTGAGGGAAAGACTAAAAAGCCTAATCCAGCACAGAAATTATCGACTTTGGCAGAACTGGTTTGTACTAACTCTCTTAAATCGATCAAAAGCACTTCGGCCCATGGTATGCTCAAGTTTGAAATGCGAAAACTTGGTTCTTTAATCTTAGAAAAAGCTGAAGAATCTAAAGTACCAGCAGGGGATGCCTTAAGTGTTGACCGTATAAAATTTTCAGAATCCGTTACTAACTTTTTAAAAAATAAAACAAATATTGAATTAGTCGAAGAAAGTGTAAGCGATCCAATCGAAATGCAAAAAAAATATAAGGCCGACTATGTCATCTGTGCGACAGGCCCACTAACTTCAGAGGGTCTAACAAATTGGTTTTCATCTGAGCTTGATGATAGTGACGGCTTATATTTTTATGATGCAATCGCTCCTATTGTTGAGCTAGATGGTCTGGACACGAGTAAAATGTACTTTAAAGATCGTTTTGCCACTCCATTGGGAGCTGAAGATGAGTTTAAAGGCGATTATTTGAATGTGCCTTTTACAAAAGGTCAGTATGAAGAGTTTGTTAAAGATTTGATCGAAGCTGATAAAGTTCAAGCTCACAATTTTGAAGATTGGAATTTCTTTGAGGCATGTTTGCCAATTGATACTATGGCCGAAAGAGGAGTGGAGACACTTCGTTTTAGCTGCATGAAGCCTGTTGGATTAAAAACACCTGAAGGTGAGAAACCATACGCCGTTCTCCAATTAAGAAAAGAGAATCTTTTAGGGGACGCTTTTAATTTAGTTGGATTTCAAAATCGTTTGACCTATCCCGAGCAAAAAAGAGTTTTTAAAAAAATACCTGGTTTTGAAGAAGCACAATTTATCCATCTTGGAAGTGTGCACAGAAATACATTTCTTCACTCGAAAAGATTACTTAATAAAGACCTGTCTTCTAAAAAATTTCCTGAATTATTCTTTGCCGGACAAATAACAGGCGTTGAAGGATACACGGAATCTGCTTCAATTGGACTTTTTGTGGCGACACAAATCCTGAATCGAATTAAAGGAAATGAAGATATACTTGTTTACCCAATCGAGACTTGTATCGGGGCATTGATAAATTATTTATTTACCGTTCCGGATCCAAGGCCTTCAAGTATTAATTTTGGCTTAATTCCTTCGATTGAACTTCCTAAAGGAAAGAAGCTAAAAAGATTTGAAAAAAAGTTATTAAAAAAAGAAATGGCAGCGGAAAGAGGTAATAAAATCTTTTCCGAATTTTATCAGAGTAAGATAACAAAAAACTTAGAACTGGAGTAAAGAAACCATGGTTGGTGCTTTATTTATTATAATTTCAACTGCTCTATGGGCACTAGATACCTTAATTAGATACCCTCTAGTTAATTCAGGGTTTAATAGTATTAAGCTCGTGCTTCTTGAGCATATTATTCTATGTCTAATACTAGGGGTTTTGTTTTTTAAACCCTTGTTAAATTTACGGAAACTTAGTTTAAAAAATATGTTCTCCTTTATTATGATAGGGGGCTTTGGTTCTGCGATTGCGACGATCTCCTTTACGCAAGCATTCAATTACCTAAACCCCTCTCTGGTTATTGTTTTACAAAAACTGCAACCAATTATAGCGATCCTTTTTGCACGAATTTTTCTTAAGGAAGTAATAACGAAGCAGTTTATCCTCTTAGCAATTTTGTGTTTATTTGGAAGCTTTCTTATTTCAATAGATGATCTACTTAAGGTATTTGAGGCGGGAAATAATTTAGTTTATGCAGAGAATGGTGTGATTCTAGGATTTGGATTAGTTCTTATAAGTGTTTTTGGATGGGGATTGGCCACGGTCTTTGGAAAAGAGCTTAGGAATAAAGGTTTTTCCGAACAGGAGTTGCTCCTAGGACGTTTCTTTATCGGCTTAATTTTCTCAATCCCGTTTTTTATTATCATGTCTGAAGATTTAAGTTTAACCACTAGTGTTGAAGATTTATCTAAAATTAGTCTTATGGTTTTAATATCAGGCATATTGGCCATGTATCTTTATTATAAAGGACTTAATTTAGTAACTGCGAAAAATTGCACGCTACTAGAACTCTTTTTTCCTTTTTTTGCTATATTGCTCAATTGGGTTTTCTTAGATAAAACTTTAAACACTGTTCAGTTAATGGGAGCCGGTATTCTTACTATAGGAGCTGCTCTAATTCAACTAAAACGTCCTTAGTTAGAGAGACTTAAGATGAAAAATGTTGGTATTTTTATTGATTTTTTATTAGAGAAGAATGAAACCACTTTTATATTAGAGCAGCTTGTTGCTTTATATGATGAGGTAACAATATATACTCTTTCCCATCAGCAAGGTAAGCTTCAAGCTCCAATTGAACTTAATTCAATACAATCAACTTATCTTTCAAATAAAATTAAAAATAATGCAGATATCAAAAAACAATTTTATTTGATACCCCATGCACGAAAAACTTTAATTCCTAAACGGCCACATGAAGCTATTATCATCTTTAATAATGGAAACTTAAGTAATCTTGTTATCGATCAAAAATATTATAACTTAAGAATCGAGCTAAACTTCCTGAATAAAAATATTATTCCAGGTAGTGGTTGGAAAACCCGTCTTTTCAAATCTTTTTACGAACAGAGTACCGGCCAAAGAGAGTTTTTGCCCTTTAGTCTGCAAATGGAATATAAAGGAGAGCGGGCCCAATTGCAAAATATGAGCTTTTGTGCTGATTTTAGCCAATTTGATTTATCTAAAAACATCGTCAAAGAGAAGATCGTGGTTTCCTCTTCAATATCAAACGATCAATTAACCAATATACTAAATAAATTATCTGAATACCAAGTGCCATCGGACATTTTATCACAAGATTCTTCAGACCAAGAAAAAGCTGAAAAATTCTCTTCTGCTTACTTATTTATTGTAGAGGGGAGACTTGATTATATTGATGCCTTAAGGGCTAAGGCCAGTGGATTATCAGTGTATAATTGTTCTGAAACTGATAGAGAGTTTTATGAGCAGATCAATATTTCTTTTTTAAATATTAGTAATCTCGAAGATGAATTAAAAGAAGTTATTGTATCTAAGCATCGAATAGACCAAGATAAAATGAGAAGGGAAGCTTTAAAGTATAATGCTCAAAACTTTAAACGTAAGTTTTTAAAGAGTTGTGAAAAGTTGTTTCTCCAATTGGCTAAACCATCAGAACCTGCTCGAAGTTTTCATTCCGTTTAAAAAAACAATCTTTATCCTAACTTGTAATTTTTGATAAAAAAATCAATAGTACGAATCATCTCATCGATTAAGCGATAGGGAGCTTTTTTCTGCAAGGGAATTACTGTGGCCGCTGAATGGGAGTGTCCTCCTCCCCCTAGATAGGTAGCAAGCATTCCAACGTCATAAACTCCAATAGAGCGAAAACTAATTTTTATTGTTTCTTTGTCAATACGAAAGCTACAAGCGACTTTTATTCCATCCAGAACTAAGAGGTTATTAATAAATGAATGAGTATCCTCAACTTCAGAGTCAAACTCTTTTAGATCTTTAGAGTTAAATGTAATCCAGGCAAAATCATTTCGGCGGTTAACATTTGCGCTTTGTAATACTTTTCCTAGAAGGTGCATATGGGCAATGCCTTTTTTAGCATACAGCTGATTATAAACTTGATGGGGCGTTATTCCGGTCTCCAAGAGTTTGGCAATAATCCGATGAGTTTCACCCGTCACAGTTGGGTAACGGAATGAACTCGTATCAATAACAATTGCCGTATACAAAGCGATGGCCATGGATCGAGTAAATTCAATTTTTAATTTAGAGATAATTTTAGCTACTAACTCACCCGTAGCCGCAGCTGTATTATCGATAAGATGATGCTTCTGCACTTCTTCTCGGCAAGGGTGGTGATCAATATAGAAAATTGGAGCATCTAATTTCTGTAAGTAGTCTACAATCTTTTTTCCACAGCGAAGGTAATTGTGAGTGTCAACGATAATGACATAATCAACCTTAACTCTTTTCTTTTTAGCGAATTTCTCAAATGATATAATTGATTTGTGTGTATGGAGAAAACTAAATCTTTCGATCAAAGCCTCTTCATTTACACAGTGGACATTCTTTTTTAAGCCTTTAAGAGCTTCAGCTAACGCTAACTGAGATCCAATCCCATCTGCGTCAGGATAATCATGAGTCGTAATCAAAATATTCTTTGATGTTGAAATAATTTTTTTTAAATATTTGAAGTTTTCCACACTGACTTATCGAAATAAACTTCACTAAATTAAAGTATTTATTACGAGATTTAATTAATCCATTAAACCGATTTCTTCTAATCTTTGATGAAGGAAAGTCAGGGAATTAATGGGAGGAGCGGATTTAATATCAATATGAGTAATTGGCAAAGTCTCTAAGATCGCGTCTGGATGAGGGTGTACAAAAAACGGCATGGAAAACCGACTCGAATTATCATTGGAGGGGTTGATTACTCGATGAGTTGTGGCAGGTATATGACCCCCAGTTATTCGGGATAACATATCGCCTGAGTCGACTATTATTTGACCAGGTTTGGTTTCAATGTCCATCCACTGATTATTTCTGTCGAGTAATTGTAGCCCAGAGCCAGTGGCACCCATCAAAAGCGTAATTAAATTTATATCCTCATGAGCAGCTGCTCTAATTGCCCCTTCAACCTTTAAGCCTTTCAATGGAGGGTAATGTAAAGGACGCAAGATAGAGTTTCCATCTTTAAGCATATTGCGAAAAATTTCTGGATCAATTTTTAAAGCATTTGAGAGAGCTTCTAGTATAATCTGACTAGCGTTATCCAAAGAATTATACAATTTAGTTAAAGCCGGTTTAAAGTTTTGAACTTCCGTTGGCCATAAATTTGGTAAATACTTTTTACTTTTAATATAGGGATGATCTGACTCAAGCTCCCTGCCAACATGCCAAAATTCTTTAAGGTCCGGCTTTTCTTGGTTTTTAGCATGTTCTTTTCCAAAACCAGTATAGCCTCTTTGTCCACCTTTCTCTTTAGTGGTGTAGTTGATTTTAGTTTTGGTGGGAAGTGAAAAGTACTCTTTAACAGCAGAGTATCCGTCATCGATGATTTCTTCGGAAATATTATGTCCAGTTAAAATACAGAAACCAAACTCCACAAGTCCTTCATATAAACTATCAACAAACTTATTTTGCTGCTGTAGATTTCCTGAAATATAGTGATTGAGATCGATTTTAGGTATCTCGGTTAAATTAGTCATATCCCCTCCAAAGGTCTGAAAGAGGTCAATCTCAAAGAAGTAATGAATTGTATCGAGCTTGAAGTAATAATTTCACATTTGGCGAGTTATCAGAAATTAAGTATACTATTGCCCATGGAAAGTATGCTTCGCGTTCACGGATTGACGCACAGATACCATTTTCTAGAAGCCTTAAGGAATGTGAATCTCACCTTCAAGCCTGGTAGGATTCATGCTGTTATTGGGCCAAATGGCGCTGGGAAAACAACCTTATTCTCTTGTTTAGCCGGTTTAATAAAGCCATCGCAAGGAGATATTTCCCCAAGACTATCTTATCAACAAATTGGATATTTATTTGAAAATCCACCAACTTATGATGATTTAAGAGTTGAGGAACTAATAAAATATTTTTGCTCGCTAAATTTTAAAACTCATTGGCAAGATTTAATCAAAGAATGGGGAATAGAGGATTTAAAGCATAAGTATGTGGGTAATCTTTCTAAAGGGCAAAAACAAAAAGTTAGCCTAGCTTTAGTTTTTATAAACGATCCAGAGGTTATAATCCTGGATGAGCCTCTTAGTGGTTTAGATATTGAAGGAAAAGATCATTTAATTCAAATTTTATTGAAATATAAAAATAAGAAAACCATTATCCTTTCGGAGCATCAGCTTAACTTAGTTCGAGATTTAGCTGATGACATTACTATACTCAAAAAAGGTGAGACCATCTTCAGCGGTAGTGCGCAAGAAATTTTTAAACATGAGCAAGATGAAAAGTACCTAGTTAAATGTCATAACCTGGATTATTCTCTTGTTAAAAAAATAGCTGAAGAATCAAAAAGCATTCATAAAATAATTTCACTTTCTCCATCTGAATTTGAAGTAGAGTTTGAACCTAACTTAAATGAAATAGGCCCAGCATTAAGTGAATTTTCAAGAAAATTAATTTTACAGAATATAGGAATTCACCATTTATCCAAACAAACAAAATCCTTAGAGCAAGAATTTATCAGTCGAATTAAGGAGGAATAAGATTAAACGATTATCATTAAAGCAAATTCGTTTACTAACTCTAACGGAAGTTCAACTATTTTTTCGTTCCTCGCTCGGGCCATTTGTACTTTTTCTTTTCTTAATAGTTGCTGGAGTTATTTACCTCAATCTTATTTTAACTTATATAAATCGCTATCAAGATGTTCTTTCCAGTCAGATCCCTGCGACAGCTTTTTTAGATCAGGTTTTCTTTCGCTTTTTTGGTTATTTAAATTTTCTTTTTTTATTTTTTATACCTTTAATTTCAATGAATACTTTCTCAGATCAAAAACAAAAAAACCTCATTTCACTTTATTTGTTAAATGGAATAACACTTAAAAAGTTAATTTGGTCCAAGTGGCTTTCAGTTCTTTTCATCAGCTGTCTAATACTAATAAGCACTGCCATCTTTCCAATGATGATGTATTCTGTTGGTTTCCATGAGTTGAGTTTGGTTTTATCATCGTACATTGGAATTTTTTATAATATTTGTCTTTATTCTATGATCGGTATTTTTTGTTCAGCGGTCTTTAAAGTTAGTTTTGTTTCAGGACTATCCTCTATCATGTTGATTTTATTTTTTTGGATGCTTAGTTGGATTTCTCGCTCAATGGATAACATCTTTTTATCGAGCTTTATTGAAAAGTTTTCCATGCTATCTTATTTTGAAAATATTGCACGTGGGGTTCTTCAACTATCCCAGGTGTCATATTTCTTAGCCTTTATAACAATTTTCTACCTATTAACTAAAACTAAGCTGGAAAGGGGACGATCATGAAAAGAAGTCTTCTTCTCTTTATCTTTTTGACCATTTTTCTTTTATTTATCAATCTATTTATGTACTTCATAATGCCTGAAAATTTACAAATTAACATTGTGACTTCAGGGGTTGTTTTTCTTTTTGGGGTTATGTTGTTCTTTCCGCTTAGAAAAACCATCGTTAATGTGATTTCCCCCTATGACTTGAAATTCTATATCAATGAACTCGTTGGAGTGGTTTTAGTTTTTTTTATTTTTGTAGTGGTTAATTTTGTAACCAATAAAAATGATGTTTATTGGGATTTAACTACAAATAAAATTAATACACTTTCAATTGAAACGAAAAGCATCTTAAACAAAATTGATAAGGAAATTGAGATTAATCTTTTTGCGAGTCAATCCCAGAAAAAAAAATATATTGATCTATTGAAACTATACCAGATGGAAAACCAGAAGCTAAAAGTAGTTTGGAAGGATCCAAATTTAAATCAAAATTTAGTAAATCAACATTTATTGGTAAAAGAAGGGGATCTTCTCATTCGCCAAGAAAATAGTGAATTTATCAAAGGAACCGCACGAAGTGAAGGTAGTATAACGCTCGCCTTGAAAAAGCTGGTCTTTAAGCCTATACCACTCTATCTATTAAGTGATCATGGAACTCCTGTGATTAGTAGAGATGGACAAAATTCTCGATACTCTTTTATCAGCCGATTATTAGAAAACGAAGGGTTTAATTTAATTCGAGTTACGTTATCTCAGATTACAAGGTTACGAGGAAGCTCATCATTTAACGTTTTAATGCTTGATCCATCAGTGGATTTTACTTCCAGTGAAGTGATCTCTTTTTCGAGTTGGTTTAATCAACCAGGACAAAAGAACAACCTCATCATGTTTTTAGGAAGCCGGGTGGATGAAGTAGGGCTACCCAATTTGAGAGAATGGTTAAAGAATCAATTCGGAATTACCTTTCAAAGTAATTTGCTCGTGGATCAATTGGCAAAGCTAAACAATCTAGACTCATCAATTATTCAGGCTAAAAACACCACCAAGCTACCAAAAATGATTGGAGATAAGAATTTTTATCCACTGGGATTAGGGGTTAATTTAGAAAAACCACAAATTGACGATTTTTCCTCGATTGATATTTTACAACAAACCGATTCTTTTCCAGCTGTTTGGGGAGAGACTAATTTCAAATCAGTATTTGATAACAAAGTTAGTTTTAATGAAGGAAAAGATTTAAAAGGGCCATTTCCTTTATCTTTTAAAATGTCTAATAAAGCGAAAACCAAGAAGTTATTATTTTTTGCGAGTGCTCAATTGATCTCTAACGCTTATAAAGGACTTTCATCAAACTACCATTTAGTTTTAAATCTTTTTAATCGAGAGTTTAATCAACAGAGTCCAGTTATTCCAAAGCGTCTAAATATTAGAGATAATAAAATACTGATTAATCAGGTTCACTTAAATATAATGATTTACTTCTCAATAATTTGTTTACCGTTAGCTTTTTTAATTTGGTCTTTAGCCAATTATTTAAGGAGATTAAAGTATCAATAAAAAAAACTTTTTTCTCTTGTCCTTATTGGTTCTTGTTTCGGCGGTTGCACTTTTAATCGAGAGAAATAAATATGATTTCTACTTAACCCAGAAGTATCTTATCTTTGGGGAAAAAATAGAGACTGATAATATCTCAGAACTTTCAAATAAGAATTTCTTTATTCAAAAAAAAGATAAAAAGCTATTTGTTAATCATAAATATCCCGTACGAGAAAAATTTATTCAACATTTAACTAAAAGATTAAATCACCTTGAATTATTAAGAGAGAATAAAGAATATTCCTTTACTTCAAGAGCAAAGTTGATCGTTAAGGCAAAGGAAAAAAGCCTTAAGTTAGAGCTTGGGGATTATTTCAGCTTCAATCACCAATTTTTATTAAAGATAAATGAAAAGATATATATTGTTCAAGATACATACATTAGTGATGATTTGTATCGAAGTAAAACGGAGAAATATAATAAACGCTATGAAGCTTTAGTTGCTCTATTCAATTCAAAACAAGAATCAGTTTTAAGTTATAAATTAAAGGATTATATTCAGTTGGATGATGTTAATAAGATTTTTGTAAGTAAAATTTTGAAGAGAGCTTATACTCTCTATCCATTTAAAAATAGACTTATTTTAGAAGACACAGATAAAACCATGGGTATCCAACCCATATTGCCGAAGCTAGCCTATTTCTCTGAACAAGAGTGGATGACTAGAGTGTCATTTAATGGTGAGCAAGAAAACTTATTAGCCTCCATGGCAAAAATTATTTTTCATAATAACTTAGACCAGGAATTATTGAATCTTGAGTTTTTTCAGCGCAAGGGTGAGCGATACGGACACTTCTTGAAAATTTCATCTTTTCCTAACTTAATTTTTGAATTTAATCACAAACTAGAAAATCCTTATTTATTTGAGCCCACCCATTGGGAGCATACAAATCGAAAAGTGGAGAATAAAGTACCATGACAGCTTATCTCGATTCCTTTTATCATATCTGTAGTACTTACTTATTGGCTTTTCTCCATCCAATTCGGATTCATGATTATTACCTATATAATATTCCTCTTCCTGGAAATAATCCCTATCCTGAGAAACTAGATCTATCTTCTTCTTTAATGTGTAGTTGGTTTTGCGTTTTTTTTGGCAATATCCTTAATCTGTTTATTACTGTTATTTTTTACTTTAATTTAATAGACCAAGGAGTGTTAAGTTACTTTTCTTTAATGGGATTAGATGAGAGTTACCTAGTTCGAGGATTATATTTTGTGACATTTAGTTCACTCGTCGATGTCATATTCTTTCCTTTATTTAATTATTTATATATTGAGTTCTATACTTTTATTCTGAAATTCTTCGCCGAAGTTCTTGGTGATGTTAAAAATAAAGATGAGAAAATTAATGATATTATTAATACTCATTTTTCCTCATATCTTCTAGGGATAATACCGGTTTTAGGAAAAACACTTTATACGTTATATTCAGCTGTTTTAATTTATATTGGGATTCGAAAGCAGTTTAAAGCGGGAAGGCTCGTTTCGTTTTTTATTTTATTTTTTCCAGTAATCTTAGTTATCTTTACTGTTCTTTCAATGCTTACCTTACTGTTTAGTTTAATTTAAGATTATTTTTTCTTACTTTTGTATCGTTTACAATTATTTGCACTCATTGTAATTCGGCCTTTCATCCATTCACCTGTTCGGTCTTCTCCAGCGTAAACGGCAAAAAATTTGAAATCAATCTTTTTGAATACACCTAAGACTTTTCTAGTATGAGAGGCAGCTTGAACTTTGGAATATAAAGTAGAATCTAAATGATTAAAGATCTGCTTAGAAAATGCTTCACCCATTACATATTCGCTGGTGATTCCTAAAGTCTCTGATAATAACTCACATGCTGCTTTTAATGTTTGTTTTTGAACATTAGTAAATTTAATGTCTTTTACATTTGGCAACTCTGCCTGAGCTGAAAATGAAATTAGAATTAGAATAAACAATAAATAAATTTTTTTCACAATAACCTCTTGGCAGGAATTCTGTTATCAATTAACTCTATTGAGAGGTAGTTATCGTGGGTTTAGTCTTATACCAAGGACTTTTGTCTTTTTTATATGAGTTTAAATAGGTTAATTGTTTGATTCTTACCAAAATATAAACTTATTATGTCCGTCCATCTAACAAAAATCCCTTATTTGAATTTTTAACTTCTTTTTTTACTTAAGAGGTTTGAATTTTGATCGACCAGAAATATAGTCGGCCAGTTAGTTACTTTTTTTGAATGCATAATCTTACAAATGAAAATAATTTAGTTGAGAAAAACTTTTAAATGATAACTGATTGAAATTATTTTTCGTCCATATCTAGAGTGGCTTTCACAAGATTAAGGGCTTTACAGGCTGATTTAGTTTGGACATGATTATGTCCCCAAACGTTTAAAAGGAGTTAAGAAATTGGCTTATTCTCAATACGGATCAATTGAAGTTGTATGTGGACCTATGTTTTCAGGTAAAACTGAAGAGCTTATTCGAAGAGTCAAAAGAGCTCAAATAGCAAAATTAAGAGTTCAAATCTTTAAACCAAAAATTGATGATCGATATGATGCTAATGATGTGGTTAGCCATTCATCTCAAGTAGTTAAAGCAATTCCGGTCCAAGATTCGGATGAATTGCTGGGAAAAGTTCACGATCTTACTCGTGTTGTGGGAATTGATGAAGTGCAGTTTTTTGATAATAAGATCGTTGATATCGTCAATAAATTGGCAAATCGAGGGTTTAGAGTAATTTGTGCAGGGCTAGACCTAGATTTTAAGGGTGTTCCTTTTGGGCCTATGCCTGAACTTCTGGCCATCGCCGACGAAGTTCAGAAAATTAGTGCAATTTGTACTATTTGTGGGAATGCAGCTAGCAGAAGCCATCGCTTAATCCAGAAAGAAGATGCAGACCAAGTTATGGTCGGTGAGTTAGAGACCTATGAAGCTCGATGTCGACAGCATTGGTTCGTGGAAGAAATTGAGTCAAAGCATTTCCATCGCAGCGGAGCTTCTTTCTTTAATTAGTTCTTGTACTGAAGTAAACAATTATCTAGTTTTCGCAGATAATTCCTTAACTTATCCTGTTTTTTCAAGTAAAAAATTTTAATTCATATTGATTTATTTTTCATTTCGATAAATAAGCTTATTGCAACTTAATTAGGTAGATATCATGGGAAAACTTCTTGAACATAAGTATGGTGATCAATTTCATATATTGAATAATGCTTGGGCAAACCATTTATTGGCTCTTTTCTCATCAGACAAAACTCAGGTGCCAAATCTTTTTTTACAAGTGGACCAACTCTATCAATATATGTTGCAGTATGTTTTGAACAACATGTTGGAAAAGAAGCAGTTAGAATTAAAAACTCGAATGTATGATTCTACAGATAAAGCAGTTCTAAATGTGGAAGGTCTCGACTTAAGCCGAGAGTTATCTATTTTATCATTGGCCAGGGCCGGGATTATTCCTTCACAGAGATTATTTGAATCCCTGCTTAATTTGTATCCGGTTTCTCAGCTGCGGATGGATCATGTTTACATAAATCGTAAAACAAATGAACAAAATGAAGTTGTGGGAGTTGAGTTCACTGGATCTAAAATTGGAGGCAGTTTTCAGAATAAAACATGTTTGATCCCTGATCCCATGGGGGCCACTGGATCCACTATTGATTTCGTGGTTAATAATTTGTTGAAAGAAAACTCTAAAGAGTTACCAAAAAGGGTGATTGCCATGCACCTGATAATTACTCCTGAGTATATTAAACTTATAAAAGAAAAATGTCCTCAGCTACAAGTCGTTGCCTTGAGAGTGGATCGAGGACTGACTGAAGATAAATATTTAAGTGACCTACCTGGAACTTTTTTAGAAGAAGAAAAAGGTTTAAATCAATTTCACTATATCGTCCCTGGAGCAGGGGGAGTCGGTGAGCTATTCAATAATTCATTTTGTTAACAATTAAAAAATAAAGGCAAACTCATGATCAATGAAATTAATCCCGATGTTTATATTTCCACAGAAGATATTGCGGCACGAACGAAAGAAATAGGGAACGCTATTACAAAAGAGTTTCGAGGAGAAGAAGTTGTTGTCTTATGCGTTCTTAAAGGTGCATTCATCTTTTGCTCCGATCTATTAAGGGAAATCAACTTACCCACAAAACTGGAATTTATCTCTTTATCTAGCTATGGTGCAAATACGGAGAGTTCTGGAAATGTAATCATGGAAATGGATGTAACTTCAAATCTAGAAGGAAAAAATGTTATCATTGTGGAGGATATTGTAGATACTGGATTAACCATGAAATTTCTTTTGGGCTTATTAGAGCAAAAGAAGCCAAAAACCTTAAAGGTTGCCTCTCTCTTACATAAAACATCTCGTACTCAAGTTCCTATAACCGTTGATTACTTAGGGTTTGAAATAGAAGATAAGTTTGTCATTGGTTATGGGTTAGATTACGCCGGAAGATATCGAGAACTTCCTTATATTGGAGTCCTGAATGCAGGAAACTAGCGAAACCACTTCTGGCTCAGTAAGAGTTGATTTGCTAGGAGGAACAATTGATCTTGATCCGATTAATCATATATTAGAGGCCACTGTTACCCTCAATATGGCCACAAATTTAAAAGCTAAAGTTATCCTTGAAAAAAAAGATGAGAACTTTATTGAAATAAATTCTTTGGACTACGATGATGTGACCAAAGTAAAGAATGATCATCTTAATAGCTCATCGGATGATCAACTAATAAACGATTATCATCATATTGCCTTTGTATTATTAATTGTTAAATACTTTAAACCTAAGACAGGAGTAAGTTTACAGTTATCATCCGGTTCTCCTGCTGGAGCAGGTCTGGGCGGATCTTCTGCAATGGGAGTGACTCTTTTCAAAGCTTTGGCCAAACATTTTCAGGTTGAAGAGAAGTATTCTAAAACAAATGTTATTTCTATCGTTAAAAATATTGAAGCAAAAATTCTTAATCAAGGGGTGACTGGTTATCAGGATTATTATCCTGCCCTTTATGGAGGAATCTTAGCATTGAAACCTAGCTACGATTCGATTGAAGTAGAACAGCTCTATACTGAGGAATTAAGAATCTATTTAAAATCTCATTTACGTTTGATTTATTCAGGCATAAGTCGAAATTCCGGAATTAATAATTGGGAAGTTTATAAGAGTTTTTTTGATGGAAACTCTGAAACTCGATCTGGATTAAAAGATATCTCACAACTTTCTCATCAAGCTCATCAGGCGATAAAAGATGCAAATTATGGAGAGCTGTTAAGCTTAGTTTGTGAAGAAGGGCGCATAAGAGAGAATTTATTCTCAAATATTGTTCCCGAAGCGATACAAGACTTTATTACTCAGTCTAAGCAGAAATTCTCCCAAGTTATAGGAGCAAAGATGTGTGGTGCCGGAGGAGGAGGTTGTTTCTTGATTATATTAAATAAACCTTTCTCTGATGAGCAAGAAAATACATTTCTTCATTTAATTAATAGCTTTAATATGAAAAAATTAGAATTGGATATTTCTAAACCCTGTGGATAACCAAAAATTATGGAAACTGACCGCCCATCAAAAAAGTCTCATATTTGCAGTGGAATTTGTTTTCTCGGTGGGAAAAAAGATAATTTTTATTTAGCAGTTCTTGAATACTTCCCCGATCAATCAAGGTGGTTCTTAAAAGAAGTGAAAGTTGCTTCTGATCTAAAAGTTCATCCCAAAGAAGACTTGCTCCTCTCTCATATTTTAGAAAATAAACTAGAATCACTTGTGGTAGATTTTCCATTAAGTAAACCAGCTTGTTTAACTTGTGAGTTGGATTGTCCTGGAATCGCGCTTTGTCCGCACCCTGAAGTTAAAGATTCACGAAATCTTATCGCGCAGTTAAGTGTTCAAGACTTTAATGTCCGATCTGGAAAGAAATATGAAAATGATCGAGTCGGAGAAAAGGATAAATTAAATGAAAAGTCTGCTTGGGAGTACCAACAGTCAAAGAGTTTTAAACGGCGTTTAAAAAAAGGCTTCAATCCATACTGGAATAGACCCATTGACGTGCTGGTGTGGTGTCATTACTACGATCTTCTCTTAAATATTTTTAATTATAGTTATGATAGCTTTGGAAATGTTTCATTAAAATTAATGAATCAATTTCATTATTTATCTAAGCATTTTCCAAAGAGCTTAGAAATTTTTGAATCTAATTCATTCATAATTTTAATAGAGCTTTATCGATATAACATCATCTCAGCTAAAACAATTAAAGACTTGAATTTTATGGACACTGCTCCTAAAGCTAGAATGACAATTATTAATGCGATTGAAAAAGCGTTTCAACTTTTTGTTTATGAAAAAGACATTGAATTATTAGTTAGAAGGCCAAAAGCATTTGAGTCATTTCTTCTGGCCCTTGTTTCTTTGAAGAAATTTGAAAATAAAACCTTTAATTTGGCCCAAGACTTCTCTCTTGATGTAGATAAATTTATCGTGCCGGATTTTTCTGGAAGTTCAGTATGATTGCATTTTATATTCTGCTTTTTATTATTTCTTTGGTTTTGCTTTATTATGGAGCTGAGTTTTCATTAGACAGTTCAGAGAAAATTGGAAAAAAAATAGGACTTCCTCCTATTGTGGTGGGAATGCTGCTTGTTGGTTTTGGAACTTCCTTACCTGAATTATTTGTTTCTCATTTAGCTATTTTTCGAGGTGCTTCAAGCGTTGCCTTTGGAACTTTGATTGGATCAAACGTTGCCAATGGATTTCTTGTCTTAGGAATCTGTTCTTTTTTCCAGACCTTGAGATTAAATCCAAAAGATCATGCACTCTATAGTACTTTACATTTGTTGATGACCATAGCCTTGCTCATCTTATTTCAACGACAAGTTTTCGATATTTATGCCACCTTAATCTTGCTCTCTATTTTCTTCGTCAATCTCTATTATATTATTTCAAACCTTAGAAAAGATAAGCATGTCGGTGAGGAGAACAAGAATATTGTCCTCACTTGGAAAGATTCAATGTACCTGGGCTTTGGTTTAGCATTTCTCTATGGAGGGGGCGAACTATTAATCTACTCCGGAGTGAGAGTGTGCGAAACATTTAATATCTCAACTTATGTTATCTCGGCAATCTTTGTGGCATTTGGAACATCATTTCCTGAACTAGTCACCACTTTAATGAGTGTTTTTAAAAAGAAAGACACGGATATCATTATTGGGAATATTATTGGGTCAAACTTATTTAATTGTAGTTTTATTTTAGGTAGTATTGGTTATAAGTCATTACCAATTACTTCAAGTTACTCATATGAAATTTATGCCCTTTTATCTTTTAGTGGTCTGCTTCTCTTTTTGTCTATGACTCGTAAGTCTCTAAACAAAATCACGGGAGTTGTCTTTTTGGGCACTTATTTGTTTCTTGTGCTCTATTGGACGAAGGTTATTACTTTTAGCTAGATAGCTTTTCGTTTTATAGTTTAGTCCCGATTGAACTAGCTCATTATGTCAGATCTTTTCTCTTAAAAAAATCTAACACCCAATAATAAGTATACAAATTAAACTGTGTTAACTATCAATCTCTCCCTTTTTAATATGATTTTATAAATAATTTTGCAAGTTATAGGAGAGTAATATGATCAAAAAAAAATTACTTTTTCTTTTAGCTTTTCTTTTTCACCTGAAGTTAAGTCACCCAGAATTTATTCAAATCTTATTTTAAGGGAAGAAAATTTTATGCTTAACTCTCACAGCGCTCTAATAAAAGATAATGTATTATATATTAATCAGATCTCTAAAGGTGATTATATCGCTACTTTGAACATACAAAAGCAAGGAAGTGCTCCATATCGTTATACATACGGAAGAGGTCGTATTGATCTTGAAATTACCTGTGCAGACTAAGATATTTTTCATTTAATCTGCACATGAATATGATCGTAATTAAATTATGTTGCACTTAGCTCTGAAGTAACTTGTGTATATTTCTTCATGGACTTCTTTAAGTTTTTCTTCGTTTTACGCGACAGATACTTTTTATTCACCTTAAGGTATTCATTTAAGTTATGAATTGATTTAAGAGACTCATTCATCTCTTCTTTAGACGGAGCATTTTGTCTTTTTCTTTTATAACTTGAATATGATCGATCAAACTTTCTCCAGTTATCATCTAAAAGCTTATTTAATATTTTTTTCTGATTATCGTTTGAATCAGGCATGG
Organism: Bacteriovoracaceae bacterium; assembly: GCA_028101965.1. Classification (GTDB taxonomy): domain Bacteria; phylum Bdellovibrionota; class Bacteriovoracia; order Bacteriovoracales; family Bacteriovoracaceae; genus JAOHMI01. The sequence goes on along the minus strand of JAOHMI010000004.1, from coordinate 51,369 downwards.
ATCCCCAATATCCTAACTTTAAATCTTGCTCCATGGCCCCAACGGCAATCATTCCGCCTAGGGAAATTGGATTTACCATATTAAGAGGAAGTCCTTCATAAAATGATTGGTAGGCCGCTTGTTCAACAGGGATACCGCGAATTCTTTTTGATATTAAGCTTGAGAGGTAGTAGTGAACGGCCCATGATGTATGCTTTTGCCCCACAGAATCCTTAGGGTGAGTTAAGTTTGGATCTCGGTCATAACAACCAATAGAGAGCATGACTTCTGGTTTCAATCCCTTCATTTTAATGGCATATTCAGCATAACGCTCTATTTGTGAAGTTCCCCCAGTATGAGTGAGAGCGAAAAAGTCAACGTAGTCAATTTTATCGGGAATTTCATCAATACATTTTTTTATATCAGTGTCTTTTGCACTAGATTCTACACAGAAATACTGGATATAACCTTTGAGCTGTCCTCGCGCGATTTCTTCTCCAAAGATATCCATTATATTATTAAACAATCCGCTTCCGGTTGCCGCATCGACTAGAATAATCGCCGCTCGTTTTCCTTTCTTTCTCGCCAGAAGAGATCTTTTTCCTCCAAATAAACGATAAATAGGATAGGCCACAATAGATAATCCAGTTTTAACTAAGCCTAGACCTGCTTTAAAAAATGTAACACCTGTATCAGCAAAACCAGTTAACCCTTCAACGACTAACCCTTTTTTTGGTTTGGCGATACCATGACCAATTTCTTTAAAGTTTTGTGGAATAGATTTGAATCCAGTTTCGAATTCTCGCATGGATCCAACTAAGTTATGCCAAGGAGAGCGAGTCACTCCTTCAACTGGCACACTAAGTACCGCTTGAGGGACTTCATACATAACTTTTGTTACAGGTTTGGAAACTAATCTTATGGGTATGTATTGCCACTTTGTGGTAGAGTCTTTATCTATTTTTACCTTTTCTCGAACTTGAAAAAATAATTCTTTTTCTTCTTGAGAAGTTTTTTGTAATTTAAGATCTTCATCTAGTATTTGAATCAATTTATAATTTTCCGGTATAAATGGATCCAGTCCCTTGGTTTTAGAAATTTGCTGATATATTTGAGTAATAATTGTTTTGGAATACTCGGGTCCCAAAAGGTTTTTTTCTAAAACTGCTTTGGCCGGTGAATTTTTTTTATGAGGAATATAGTTTGAATAAATATTGCTCGAATCCGTAGTTAGACTTAATTTATATTTTTTATTATCAAAAAGAAGACTCTTGTCTTGTCTATCAATGACTATTTTATTTTTACCAAAACTTTTTTCGTGAATTCTTTGCACCATGAGTTTGTTTTGAATAAAGTTTCGCGAATACAAGAGATGCTCTAAAGCCCTGGCCGTATTATGTTTAAATTTTCCATTCTTTCTTAAGGAGTATTGAGAGATGAGGTCTGCAAAGTACAAGATATCGATTTTACTCGGAAAGTTTTCATGTACCTGGAATGGTGCTGCCGTTAATGAGTTAATGGCAATAAATAGAACTAAGATAATTTGATAAATCGTTTTCATACTTCCCCTTAAATTTTGACGATGCTTCATGCATTAATGAACCACAGGTAACATTCGCAGAATCGATGGTTAATGAAGAAAAGAAAAGGGTGAAAAAATTTTATTGACGCAATGAGCTTAGTACTTGAAGAAAGTAAGGATCTTGACGGGTGTTAGGTGTAGTCTTTTTGACGCAGCTTTTTATCAATGGATTTTTTGATTTGATCTTGGCGTTTATCGTGTAATTTCTTTCCCTTGGCCAGGGCAATTTCTAATTTAACTCGTCCATTTTTGAAATACATTTTTGTGGGAACTAGGGTGCAGTCCTTTAAGGATTGCTCTTTTTTTATCTTCTCAATTTCTTTGCGGTGCATGAGAAGTTTTCGTTTACGATCCTCTTGATGATTATTTCGGTTCCCGTGGGAATAGTGAGGAATAATGATGTTATATACCCAAATTTCCATTTTTGAATCAATATTTACATAGCTTTCCTGTAATGAGGGAGAAGACTCTCTAATGCTTTTGATCTCAGTTCCACGCAAAACCAAACCACATTCAAATGTGTCGAGCAGTTCAAAATTGAACCGTGCTTTTTTATTATTGCTGATGATCTTCATTAGATTTTCCAGTTAATTCCAAAGGACATACTATGGACTTGTCCTCCGGCCGTAAAGCCACCGTAACCAATTTTCTTACCATCATCGCCATTTTCCATGTCTGAGCTTTTATCCACGGATAAATCTTCATACTCCCTCAGCATGTAGCCCACTGAAAGGGATAATGGCCACTTAAATACAGATAAATTTCTCTCGTAACCAAGAGTAAAGTTGTGTGAATTTAAGTCAATCGTGTTTCCGGAGCTATTTAGATTACTAATAATGGCCCTTGGACGATAAAAGTAACCGCCAGAGAAAAATGACTTTCCATGATTGTACTTAAGTCCAAACTTAGGAACGAAAATGTTATTGGTTTTTATGGTTTCATAGTTTTTACTTTTCTTAATAATCCCACTATTTCGAGTGATTTTCATCTTAGAAGATTCATAGCCGGACCAGTCATGGTACTCCAATGAAACCGCATAGTAGAAATTATTTATTTTTTGACCGTGTCCGAAGGAGATAACTCTAGGGTCATAATAAATAATTGAAGTTATGGTGAAATCATAAGGAACTATAGCATCACCGAGAGGAGTAAATCCTTCAGAAGTGGTTACCATTTCAGTTTTTAATTCATCAATAAATGAAAAGAAGGCATAGGATTCTTCATTAAAAAAGTATGCTGCAGAAATAATGAGAGCTGAGCTCGGCTTAGTTTGGATATCCATTTCTCCGCTGGAGTAGTCATCATCTCCCTGGTATCGGCTGACAAAGCTAGTCTCTCCAAACACATTGAATGAGGTTTTTTGCCCAACTGAATAAGCTAAGTATTTATCCACTTTATGAGTAAATGAAACTCGAAGAATAGTTCGTTTTTCTTGGGTGTTTTCAAAGTAATATGTGGGTTCATAACTATCAACAGTTTTGGCTTCCATAATTTGAGTTACCGGTGCTGTCACAGAAATATTTAAAAATGTATTAAACTGTTTTATAAAAGGAAAACAAAAATGGGTCATATGGTAAGCTGAGGTTGATTCATTTGGATCAATATCCCCAAAATCAATATCATCATCACTGTTTAAGGAATTTTGAACCACAATATCATTCATTTCATAAAGGTTATGATGAACCACTAAAGAGTTTAAAGATATTTTAGGTGAATCAATGAATGAGTTCAGTGCTGGAGCATAATAAGTATTGGAACAATCTTGGGATTCCATATCTGGTTGAGACCCAATTCCCATATTGTGAGCGCCTGGGGCGTAGAGCATTCCTACATCAGATAAAACAGAACCACTGAAAAGTAAGGTTAGGAGTACAAGAAACTTCATTTTGACCTTCCGTTGCCAAGAATTTTTGTTTAATTAATGACTATTTTAAATCATTAAAGCTATATTGTCTCTACCACTTTGAGATGGAGAGGATAATTATGGAATACAATCCAAAATATTTCAAAATTAATGAGGATATTCAATCACTAACGATTGCTAAGGAAATTTCTTTTGCTTCAATTATTTATGAAAACTTAGGAAGAATAGAGGTCAGTCATAATCCAGTTTATGTGGATATTGACTCTCAGAAAGTTTTTGGTCATTTTGCAGCTAAAAATCCTATTTCAAAAAAAATTGATCAAAAGGAGATTCTCCTCACCTTTCAGGGAGAACATGGGTTAATTAAACCTGAGTGGTATGAGTCTGATGGACATGTACCCACATGGAATTATCGAGTTGTCCATCTTCGAGGAAAAGTTAATATAAAAAATGATCACGTATTTTTGAGATCAGTTTTAAATAGAATGGGTAAATTGTATAAAATGGAAAATTTATTTATTCCAGAAAACTTACTAAATGCCATTTCGGGCTTTGAATTAGATATAACTGAAATAGAAGGCAAAGCTAAGCTTAATCAGCATAGAGCAAAAGAGGAAACTAAAAATATCATTGAGCATTTGAGATTAAATGGAAATAAAGAGTTAGCAGATATAATGGAAAAGATTAATTAGAATGCATTTCATTAATTATTTTTTGAATTTCTGTAACACTTAAATCCTCAGCTCGCTGACCAGCAAATTCAGACAAAAAAGAGCCTTCGGTTTTGAATTGTTTAAATTCTTTCCCTAGCTTCCCCCTCAATGTTTTTCGTGGATGCAAAAATAGTTTTCTCACATAGTGTTCAATTTGATTAAAGTTTAAGTCGGGAAGTAAAGTTTCACTTTTTCTAGTATAAAAGTTTACAATAGAGTTCACTTTTGGTGGAGGGGAAAAGCAACCTGGAGGAACCAAGCTGATTTTTTTAGGCACTAGATAATTTGTGGTCAAAAATGAAAGTGAACTAAGTTTATCTTCTTTGTTAAGCAAAGTTTTTTCACCAACTTCCTTTTGAAACATGAGACACATCCAACGAATCTCTTGGATCGGCAACAAATTGGTATAAATAACTGATCCAACGTTATATGGAAGGTTCGAAACGAGAAAAATATTTTTTAATTTATTTTCTTGAATAAACTTATTAAAATCAAATTTAACGGCATCGACTAAGTTAACATGAAATCCTTCCTTATATATCTCTGCGAATCGATCATCTTTTTCGAATAAATAGTAGGGAGTTTTTTCTTGTCTCTCTTTTAAAGGGAAAGTAATTGCCCCTGTTCCTGGGCCAATTTCAAAAATTACTTCTGCTTCCATTGGAATTGTTTTAATTATCTTTTGAATCACAGACTTATCTTTTAAAAAATGCTGACCAAAATTTTTATTTGCTGTGTATTTTTGCATATTTTATCGATAGTCTTTTTTATTTAGAAAGCGTGAGCTAGGTTCCATGGATAAAGAATGAGGAAATCTCTTTGCTAGTTCTAAATTTAGACCTGCATGATGTGTAATCATCGCCGCATTGTCAGTACAGTATTTAGGCTGAACAAAAAAGGTATTGCTTTCACCAAATTTATCTATGAAATTTTTGCGAAGCTTACTATTGCAAGCCACTCCTCCTCCAACCACAATGGGGATATTTTTTGCATTTAATCCCTTCGACTGAATTATTTTCTTTAAAGCTTTATGAGTTTTTAAGGATAGTGCTGTTACAATAGCTTTTTGATAACTAGCGCATATATCAGATAAGAGCTCGGATTGAGGAAAGAAGCTTTTATCTTTTTTGTAATTTGCTTTATTATCATCCACTAATTGTCGTAGATCATTTGTTCGCTCGATTTTATATCTCAAAGCAGTCTTCACTCCGGAAAAGGAGAAATTACAATTGTCTTGGTTTTTTAAACCCACTGGAAAATCATAAGTATTTTCATTTCCTGTTTTGGCAAGTTTGTCGATTAAAGGTCCTGCTGGGTAGGAGAGTCCTAATAGTTTTCCCCCTTTATCAAACGCTTCTCCAGCGGCATCATCATTTGTTGAGCCGAGTATTTCAAATTGGTTTGGTCCTTCACACCAAAAAAGAATTGTATGCCCACCACTAACCAAAAGTGACAAATAGGGAAATTGAACATTTTCAGTAATATGGACGGCCGTAACATGGGCGTGCAGATGATTAACTGCAATTACCGGAAGTTGGTGGAGTAGGGACAATGTCTTAGCAGCATTAATACCAGTAAGTAGGGCACCTAAGAGCCCAGGCATAGTGGTAACCGCTAAATAATCAATATCTTTTAGTGCTTTTTTTTCATTCTCTAAACATGCTTGAATGAGATGAGTGATTTTTCTCACATGATTCCTCGAGACAATTTCAGGAACGATCCCTCCAAAAGGTTGAAGAGATTCATACATTGAAAGAGTTTGGAGTTGTAATATTTTTGTTTTTCCATCTGATAATTTCTCAGCTAAGCATACTGATGTATCATCACAACTAGTTTCCATTCCTAATATTAGCATAAGAAAAATACCTTAATTTAGATACTTACTATAGGGGGAGAATTTAAATTTGCCTATTTCTTTTCTAAAAATTTATGTAGATCAAGATTGCACACTAAGTGTTTCTAAAATAATTACACATTTTTTTGCTGAAAAACTGATTAATGCTAATGAATGGGCCAATGAACTACTACTCGGGAGGTTTACATGAGTTGTGCGAAATTAATTTGTTTTATCAGTCTTATTTTAGTGGGGGCAAATGTTTATTCAGCAAAAAGCATTAAACCAACTTTGGATGTGTGCCGGGGGGATAGAGATGTTGAGCGAAAAATAAAAATCAAACCATCTGATCTTAAAACTTACTGTCATGATAATGTGGAAAGTTATTTAAATCGTTACCGTGCGGGTGAAATTGATTTTGTTTCTCTTTATTATCTCCAAGGTAGAGATAGTTATTCATATAATGGAAGTGAAGGTGTTGCTCCTTTAATCTCATTTAAGTTGGCCAGCAACCACCAATATATTGACGGTGAGGTTCTGGAAGGAATTCGGCGAAATGCAATGAGCGTTTGCCATATGTTTGAGCAAATTCGTAAAAAAAGATTGAATGGAAAAAAGCGTTACGATTTATCAAAATTAGTAAATGGAAATAAAGTTTCTATTTCAGTTTTAATAGGTGGGTCAGAATCAAATAGTTTCCTATACACTAATGTTAGCGCAGAAGGTGTATCAATTGATATGAATAATAATGAGTTTTGCAATATGCGCAAGCAAATTGAAACCTATCTTGATTCAAAAGACGCTTATATTAATATTAAATCGAAAAAAGTAAAAAAGGTAAGTGACCACGAACAATAATAAAGTATAAATATTTAAATTTTAGATATTTCTTTTTTGGCCAAGCCAGTTTGCTTACTCTCTGGATACTTTTTAATCAGTTCTGAGTAAATGGTCTTGGCCTTTGTTTTATCCTTTTTAAAGTTGAAACAACGAGCAATCTCCAATAATGATTTTGGGGCCAAGGTAGATTTAGGAAATTTTGAGTAAATTTTTGAAAAATAGCTTAAGGCTTGGTCGTAGTTCTTTTTCTTTTTGTTATATAAACCTAAATTGTACCAAACCACATTTCTTTGTGAAGCGGAAAGAGCATTCTTCTTTTGTAATAAACCCACGTATATGGTTCGGGCCTCTTCTCTTTTACCAGCATCGAAAAGGAGATTCGCTTTACGGTATTCTGAGACTTTTTTTGTTTTCTTAGAACCCTTTTTAACGGGGGCTCCACTAATTTTTTTGAGCAAACTAAGTACTCGATCGAGGTAAGCTTTTTGATCTTTTTGTTCTCTTTGAATTTGCTTTAGCAATTTTTCTTGGTTTTTATTTTCTTCAACTAGTGCTTGAATTTGTTGCTGAGTTTGAGAATAGCTATCCTGCTCCGATTGCTCTTTTTCACCTAGAGCATTATTCATTTGATACTGAAGCTCTTCAATCTTTCCATTTGTGGAATTGATCTTATTCTCTATTTGTTGAAGTGCCATACTCTGCTCAGCTTGCATCTGTTGGTTTTGCCCAAACTCGGAATGCATTTGATCTACTTTTTGCTCTCGCCTTATTTGTTCTGCGGTTTTAAAGCAGCTAACAAGGGTTAAACTAATGGAAATTAAAAGAAGTTTGATTGTGAATTGATTCATAGTGATTCTCATAATATAAATTCGGTTAAAGTTTCTAAGATTGATTCTTCATTTTCGCAGTACTTGGATACGGCTTTAAGCTCGCTCCTACATGGTATTCTAGCCTGAAATTGCATTATTTGTCGTCTAGAACTTTAGCCTTAACGGCCTTAAGCTCAGCTTGTTCTGAAAACTTTTGCGATAAGGAAGCGTATTTCTTAGCCTTATCAAAATACTTTCTACGATAATTAGATTTAGCTTTTATGTAATAAATCTCAGCTTTACGGTAAAGATTAGGTGCAAGCTCATCAGCCTTGGCTTCTTTAGCCGCTAAAAAAGCAGATTGAGCAAAAGACATCTCAAGTTTTGGTCTTGTGGTAGCGATACCACAAGACCAAAGTATTAATGTTATAAATAAAAGTGAACTGAGTGATTTTCTGTACACAATCTTTGTGAATCCTTCACACTTTTTTAAAAATAATGAGCTCTTCAGTGTTCTCATTAACTAAACTTTGCAAAAATTATTTTGCAGTAATGACGAAGTTACCTCGACGGTTTCTTCCCCAGCTAGATTCATCGTGTCCAAAAGATACAGGTCTTTCTTTTCCGAAACTAACAATTTTCATTCGAGATCTAGTTACTCCAAGAGCTACTAAGTAATCTCTAATTGCACGAGCACGTCTTTCGCCTAAGGCTAAGTTGTACTGAATCCCACCTCTTTCATCACAGTGACCTTCAATTTGAATATCAATCTTGTCAGAAGTTTTTAAGAATTGTGCATTTTGTTCTAAAACTTGCTTCGAAGAGCTCGTTAAAGAAGATGAATCATAATCAAAATAAACGGTAGAAATTCCACCTGCTGTGTTTGAATCTGAATCACCATTTAGTTCTAAAGCAAGACCATTGCTATCACCATTTGGTTGTTCAACAACTACGTCTTCGGCAGCAGATTCGCTACCAGTTTTTTTGTCAGAAGATCCACAGCTGTAAAATACAAAAGTGAGGGCCAATAGTAGCAGACTAGCGTGTTTCATTAATTACTCCTTGTAAAACTTTAAACTTACTAAACTTGTCGGTTATAATTATTTTTTTAATTTAAATTTAGCAACTTGAAGCTATTTTAAAACTTGTAAGACGGATAATAAAGCACTTTAAGCGGATTTAAACAAATTTTTGTCTTTTACTTGGTTAATTTTATATGATCAATGGGATGAAATTTGGGACTATAAAAATTTTACTATTCCTAAGCTTATGTACTGGTCTTTCCAGCTTGCAGGCAAAAGAGTATCTCACTAAACATTTTATGGTGAATAAGGTGGAGTTCAGAGTTCACTATACCAAGGACTACAGGGCATTTGCGGCTTATACAGTGGCCAAAATTAAGAATTCTGTGCCCAAGCTGCATAAGTTTTTTGGCTTTAAGCCTATTGGGCCAATTCATTTTTATATTGATGAGAGTGCTGGTAGTGCAAATGGCGAGGCCAGAGTTTTTCCTTATAATAAAATTATCCTTAATCCTTATCCACCTTTGTCTCCCGAAAGCTTAGCGCTCGAACATGCGGACTGGATTGAATCTTTGATCGTTCATGAATACACCCATATTCTAAATATGGACCTAACTCTTGGTGTTCAAGACTTACTGCGTTCGATTATTGGTTCGTCGGCTAAATGGGGATCTATCGCTCCAACTTGGTTTATTGAAGGGATTGCTGTTTACACTGAATCTAAGTTTAGTCAGCCCGGACGACTAGATAGTCCTCAATTGGTACATTATTTATATCATTATTTCGAACAAGGACCAAAAACTGACTTTCCGTTATGTTTTGAAGTTCATTGCCTGGATAATCCTGGTTTTTTCCCCTTTGGGCATATTCCTTATTGGGTAGGAGGTTTTTTTGTCGAATATCTAGAAGAAATTCGACCGGGAACACTCCGGTGTATTATTAAGGAAAATGCTGAGTCTGTGCCTTTAACATTTCCCCGTCATTTTAAGCGTTGTACCGGAATGTTTTTTAAGCCAGCTTTTTCTCAATTTAAAAAAGCATTTTTAAGCAGTAAAAAAAATTTGGTTGAGCAGGATTTGTTGCTCAATGAATTAGTTACAAAGCATCTAAAGCAGGATTACTTATTAATTGATTTTGAAAAAGGCGTGCTTGAAAGAGGAAATTTTTATTATTTTACTTATGGGGAAGATTGGAAAAGAAAAACAAGAGGAAGAGTTGGAACAAATACTTTAATTCAATTAAATAAAGTAACTGGTCAGAAGAAGAAAATATACTTTCATACTGGTATGGAGAAAATTTACTTTTATGATCAAAGCCATTTGCAAGTAGATTTTAGTGGAGTCAACGATTTGTTGAGTGATGATCCGAAGAAAAACCGTATTTCCTATAGGGTTAAGTTACCTGACTTTAAAATTGTTGATGAAAAGAAAAGAACGGCTTTAGAATTATGGGATTTTCAAAAATATACATTGAGCTATAATAATATGGATTATCGACTATTAAATAAATCGAATCAGCAAAGTTTGTATTATGAATCAATCTCAACCCTGACTAATCCTAAACAAACTAAAACGGGTGACTTAACTTTTGATTATAAAGGTGAAAAGACGTCTTTCTTTGAGCAGAATAATTTTGCTAAAAAAGAGAATTTCGTGGAAAAGCGAGAATCAAAAAAATTAACAGAAGCCAATTCTGATAAAGAAGAGAAGTATTCCTTATGGGATCACTTTTATCCAAACTTTCTTTATTTAAATTACTCTCTTATCTTTAATCTAGAAACACTTTTTCTGCAAACAAGTTTAGAGGACCCTCTGCAAAAGCACTATTTAGGAGTTGATATTGCGACCTATTTAGAACCAACACCGCAACCTGTGGCAGGAAGTTTTGCTTATTCTTATAATTATTTAGATCCTTTGATCTATTCAGTATTTTATTCTAGCTGGTTGGCCAAAAATTTATTTTTCAATGAGATTTTTCAAAATGAATATTATGGAGTAGGTGTTACGAGAAAAAATTTAATCTTTAAGGATTATGATCTGAGTGCTCGTTATTTTCATAAATATTTAAACGAGCTTTTTTTGGCCACGGACTTTCAGGATGTGCTCAAAGTGGCTTTGTCTGATACGAAAGATTATGGATCTTATCTTAATCTTTTTCAAGGATACTCTTGGCGATTAGGCATGCTTGGTAATAAGCCTCGCGGGTTTAAGGAGTATTACGGGCATGAAGCGGAAGTTGAAACCTATTGGCGCTTGCATTCGGAGATTGGATTTAATTTAAATCTGCAACATTATCAATTGTATAAGGATGATTTTAGAAGAGGGACACTGCAGGGTGGGGGAGTTAACTCCTTTCTAACCGGAGAGTATACATTTGATTTTTATCCCTTGGATTTTCAATCTTTTATTGGGAATGAGCTTTTTAAGTTTGAGGTAAAAATTAATCATCTCGCTTGGTCAATTTATGATGGCCCAGAGAACTTTCCCTTGTTTTTTAAAGAGGGTTACCTTGTTTACGGAGTCCAAACAATGAAGTCAGATTTTATTTTTACCAATAATGATATTTATCGAGATAAAACACTCACGGCTTTTTTTATTGGACCCAGTTTTAATCTAACTGCCGGTTATTTGCTAGATGCTAAAATTCAGCTAATTTATTCAGATGTCATATCACCCATAGATGATAAATTATCCTCACTACAGCTACTATTTCAGGCCAATGTTTTTTAATTATTAGTCTTGTAAATTTGGTTGCTCATCAGCCTTGCATAACCTTTGGTATTCAACCGTTAATTCTTTGACATAGTTTGGAATATTATAAACTGAAACTTTTCCTGTATTAGGAGTCATGGCCCAGTCCTCTGACCCCACCGTTTTAGCACCACCGTTATAGTCAGTGTAATTTACTTTAGTTGCTCCAAAGATATCCTCATCTTCTATTTCAAAGTTATAATCCACGAGAATCTTCTTATTTAAATGATCAATTGCCTTATCTACATTGACTTTGGAGTTAATATTAAAGTTTTCGAAATACTCTAACTGTTCAGAGTATTGATAGGTTCCAGAGTTGACAATATTGTAACCCATAAAACGTCCTTCCATTATTCCATGTAGATCGAAAAGAGAGTCAAACCATTTTTGAGCTTGATTAGTATCATAACTAGAGCCAAATGAATGATTGGGTTCATCTGTTAGTCCAATGTATAGAAGATTTGATCTTTCTGAAATGGGATATTTATTAAGATAACTTTTTAAACTATTAAACAAATATTCATCTCCACCAGATGTTCCGACTTTAATTTTTTCTTTTACCATTTCAATATCCTCTTCTGAGTTAATGGATGTGAAAGGTAATGCCACTCTATAATCTGATGTACTAATACCAACCTTAAAGGATCCTTTTTTCAATGTTTGATTTATTCTATTTAATAGTTCAGTGGTTCTCGCCTCTAGGGCTTGTTGATATTGATCCATACTACCTGAGTTATCAATGACAAAGAGAATATAATTAATTTGAGTGGGGTTGTGTAACGTCATAGTTTTTGTTTCTACACATTTTTTAAAACCAAAATATTTATCATGACTGACATGCCAACTTGGATTGGCGAATGTGTAGAGGTATTTTGGTTGAGAAAAGTAATTTTCAAAATTACCTAAAACATCTCGCATGGAATGACCATGGTCTGCGGCCCACCGGCTTAGTTTAATCAGATTGACGAGTCGGCCTTCACGACTGAGATAAAATGAAACATTTTCTTCATTTGATTCACTTTTAACGGGGGCAATAATGGTTTTAGTTTTCTCTAATTCACCCATTTTTATCATGGCCGCAACAAGTTTATAAAACTCTTCTTGAGGTAAGCTATCAGTAACTTTAAGCACATCACTAACTTTGAGAAGTTTCTTATCAAACCCTTTAATAATTTCTTCTAAAATTTCAAAGTCCTTAAAAATATCTGCTTGAGATAAACCTGAGCTAAAGTAGGCTTTCTTGGTTTCTTTCCCGCGTTTTATGTCCCGTGAAACTTCCTCTTGGGCGAAAAGTCCTAATTGACTAAATAATAAAGTGCTTACAATAATATGGTTTAACTTCTTCATTTCTTTCCTTTCCGATGTTCCAAAAGTGAATACATTATGTAATGGCTAGCAACCGCAAATTGATAAGAATAGGAGATTCTCGTAAGGGTAAATTTTTTACGCAAAAGATAACCTGCGTTAAGTAAGAGTGAGCAAGAATACTATTTTGATGAAATTGCCAACTATTATGGGCACTCATGTAAATATTGGACGCAGTTCGTCATTAAGATAATTAAATACTTAATTGAATTTCTATCAGCTAAGCTCTTTAAATTAGATATAATATGATTAGCTCTTGGAGGAAGATGGAGCGCACAGGTGAGATAATTTATAAGGATTGAATATGAAGATATTCTTTAATTATTTATCTCAATCAGTAGTTCAAAAGATTTTAATTCTCATTATTATGTCGCTATTTGTCACATTGACTCATGCTGGTGAATCTCAGGAGAAGGGTACATGTATAAAATCCAAGAAGCATGCAATTCAAGCTAAAAAGCAAAGCCGTCAACTGGCCAGTAAAGATTCAAAAAAAATAAACCTCTTTACTCAGAATAATTCCTTTCAAGTTTTATCTTATGATTACAACGCTGAAGGGAAACCTGAAATAGTTAAAGCTGAGTAGATTACTTTTTACCCCATTTTATCCAGCACGAATAAAGGATAAAATAGGAAGAGAACCATGAAAGGCTCAAGGGAATTATGATTAAAAAATTTTTAAAATACACCACTTGCTATCTTCTGATTTATTTATTCGTTTTTAGCTTTCCCTTCATTATCAACCCTCCTAAGTTTGGCCAGGCTTATGCTGCTATCGGAAGAGGTTCATCAAAAGAAGAATGCTTAGCAGCTGCAAGTCAGGGGTGGCGATGGCATGAAGGTTTAAGGGGCTGTATAAAGCAAGAGAAGTTTTCAAGAGCAGATGAAGCTGCCAGGAATTGCTTAGTCTTGGGTGGGAATGAAAAAGTAACTGAATGTCTAAAAAATATTATGGCCGAATTGAACTCAGACGTACCTGGCGTTCAGGATAAATATCTTCCAGATCCGGAAAGGCGAAAAAAAATGTTAGCTCATACATTAGCTTTTGCAGCGCCTGGAATTTTACCTATTTTTTGGTATTTAAAACAACTTAATAAAAAGAAATCTAGTTTTAAATCTAAGTGGACTAGCGGGACAGCACTTTCTATTCACGCTATGACAGGAGCAACCTTAATCGCAGTTTTAGGCGAAGCTAATCAAAATAAAAAATACCTTGAAAAAGTTGAAAGTCGTGCAACCACGGCATTAACAATTGGCTTGAAATTAAAGCCTGATTATGATTCAGGTGAGGATGCAAATGGAGAGGTGGATTTATCTCGTTATGAGCCAATTGATAGCACAAATCGTGACGAAAGATTGGAGCTGCAGCAACAATCAAATCAATATATGATTGATACAGAAAATGATATGCAAGAGTTTTTTGAAGCAAAAAGCAAAGCTCACAAGAATGCAGCTCTTTTGTATTCCGCAGCCGCTTTATACGCAGGATTTGAAGCAATTCAAGGAGGTTTAACAAAACCACCAGTGAATTCTGGTTGCGAGTCGGAAAAATTAAAAGCTGAAAGAGCAGATGCAAAACAGCAAAAGAGAGATGATAAATTATATAAGGAGATTCAAAAAGAATGGGAAAATGAACCAATTTATGATGACATCAATTCTGGTCCTCATATTAGAAATGGCAGACTTAATCGTGAATATAAATTGGTACCAGGCTCGGGTCGTTTATTAAATGATTCCTTAGAAAAACAATTTCTGAAAATATTGAATAATATGTTTCCAGTGGCTTATGCAAATGAATCTGACCCACAAAACTCTGGAATTGGAGCTAATAAAGGAGTTCAATATAGTTTAGCTGGTCTTTCAGCTATTGCCATACTTTATTCTTACTCTGATCACTTTCAAGATGGACCAGGTTGCTTAATGGAGATTCCTTTAACTCGAATCATTATTGCTTCAGCTGGAGCAACCATGTCGGGAATCTTTGCAGATAAGTATAAAAGAGAAAAAGAAAACTCTGAAGCGAGAGAAGTCACTTTTCAAATGTTTGCAGATTCGTATTCAAATTCTTGTAGTAAAGAAGACAGGCAGCGAAATAAAGCAGGTAATGAGAATTGTTTCTGTTTAAACGAAGGTGGAACTTGGAATGTAAATAGAACTAATAATGATATTTGCCAAGCTTATTTGGGAAAGAAAAAAGCACTTGCTTCTACAAACTATAATAACACCCCTGGAAACGATCGGGTAGGTTGTATTGATTCTCAATCGAAATGGGACCCAAAATGCAAATGTAAAAAAGGAAACTCATGTATGAAGTTAAAAAAGATGAGTGGTTTCCCTGGGCTAACTAACACTGCTTGGTATAACCAACTAGGGGCTGGGGCAAATGCAGCTCTATCAGATAGCTTTGGGTCAGGTAACACAAATTTTGATGCTGCTGGTAATAATGCCATTAAGGCAGCAAAAGCTATTGCTAGTAAGTTAGTAAAAGAAGCAGATGCAAAAGGAAAAGCCGATGCAAAATCCTGGAAAAAAATAAACGATGGATTTGTTGCTCGCGCACATAATAATATTCGCCGTGCTTACGGAGGAAAAGCTCCAAGTAGTGCGGTCAATAATAGTATCGCTGCTAGTAAAGCCATTAAACCTTCAAGTGATCCTAAAGACATTTTAAAAAGTGCTCGTGAGCAGCTTAATATTACTAAACACTCATTTGGAGGTGGAGCAAAGTCTAGCCCAAATAGTGGAGGTGGTGATGATTGGGATTTCAACTCTGGTGGAACGACGCCTGGTGGTCTATCTCAAGGAAAATTTAACCAATCCGAAGTTGATGCGGCTATGAATGAGCAGTATAGCTTAAATGAGATTAATGAAAATTCACATCAAAATTTATTCGAAGTTATTACTCATCGTTATCATCAGTCGGGGTTAAAGAACTTATTTAAAGAAGAAGAAGACACAAACTAAGTTCTCACTAATTTTTAATATGGATATTTGAGTTTATATCCGAATTATTAATGGATTTATTAGAATTGCTTAATAAAGTTTTGGGTAAAGTGCAGTTTTGGATATTATATCTTTCACCGAAGATCATCATTGATCCCTCTTGAATTTTAATATTGTAAGTAAGTTGGAAGTCATTGTGAATTTTTCCCCTAATCAGATCATATCCTGACCCCGCATGAAGCATATTATTTGAAAGGTCAGCAAACACAAATCCATCATTCACATCGACCACATAGATTTTTTTAAGTTGATTGTTTCTTGTATCATAAATGTTAAAAATACCTAAATTAGGAGAATTTCCATAAGCTTGTAAAATATCAGAACCATCTTCAATTTTTTTGAAATTCCTGATTTCCTTTTCTAAGTCCAATTCAGCTCTATAATCGCCACTTTTTGATGAGCAAATCATTAATTCATTATGGATCTTATTAGCAGTCGCACTCAAGTGGATATAAATTGATAAAAATAAAATGATGAGTATGTATTTCATAAATGCCTCTTATAATGTTTTGTTTTTTAGAATTATTCTTGATGGCTACAATTATCAATTGTATATTTCTTTTCATTGTAAAAAATTGTCCCTTCATTTGAATGCATATTATAAACAAGATATGGATCATCCTTGCGGTTTCCCCAAACAAGATGGTACTCAGATCCTACATGTAAATAATTATTGTACAAGAATGCATACCCATCCTTCCAACCAACTTTAATTTTATTTACCTTGCTACTGGGGAACTTAAAAAATATATTTCCCATATTTGTTGAGGATAAATAAGCATGAAGGACATCTGCTCCATCTTCGATTCTTTCTATTATTGGTACATAAAAAAGATTAAATGCAACAGCAGCTTTGTTGTCTTTACTGGAGCAATTGAAAGAGATTGATAAAAGTGTTTGACTAAAAACTAGTAGACTAGTGAATAATAAATTTCTCATAACGTTCCTCTGAAATAAATTGGGTAGATCTAATCTACGAGTTATAGGGGGAAGATCAATTATGTTCGAAAAATATTCATCAAGGATAATTTCAACAGAAATGTTAATTAGCCTGAAAGTGATTAGAATCAACAATTTACAAATAAAAAGTATGTTTTATTCGATAACTGATTGGTGCTAAAAATTAACTTGAGGTAAATTGGCAAGGGCAACTACAAAGGTCAGTTTTAGTCATTTGATTGATTTCTTTATTTCTCCTCATCCCGGATTAAGCTATAATAGTTAAAACCCCCAGGGATCTATCATGGCCTTCGAATTCTTAACCGGACGTTTACAAAACAATCTAAAGTACTTTGGTGGTGAACAAAAATTTATGCTTCATCAGGATGTGGTAAAGTCTTTTATTACATTACAATCTAAGGCCATGCGGAGTGGAATAAATTTACAGATCGTTTCCGCTTATCGAAGCTATGAGGCTCAAGCAAAAATCTGGAATGATAAGGTTACAGGAAAACGAAAGATATTCGATGATCAAGGACAACTTGTGATCCCAGATGAGTTATCGGAAGATGAACTTATCGATGCTATTTGCCGCTTTTCGGCCATACCAGGGGCCAGTCGTCATCATTGGGGAACCGACCTAGATATCTATGATTTAAATATAAAAGAGAGAACTTTAGTTAAATTAACCGAGCAAGAGTACCAAACAGACTTTGAAAAGCTAAATCTCTTTTTGCAAGATGAAACTTCCAAGGAAAATCCTAACTTGCTTCTTCCTTATGATAGGGACCGAGGAGGTATTGCAGTGGAGCCTTGGCATGTAAGCTTTCAGCAAGTATCTTCAGGTTTTAACGACGCGTACACCATTGATATATTCAAAAAAAACTTAACCCAAAGTTCATTTCATTTAAAAGACTTTATTGAAGATCGATTGGAAGAGATCTTTAATCGATTTGTTAAAAATAACCTGAATTCGGAATAAACGTTGAATCTGGGGGGCGAAGACTTTTATCATTTCGGTCACATACTTCTTTGTATGCTCCCTCAGTAATAAAATCCTTCTCCTAGAGTTTCTTGTTCCTCCAAACTCAGGATTGTCTGTTTGAAATCATTTAATTTTACCTTCGAGCTGAGGTAAAAATAATAATTCCTGAGATAAATCATCGAATTCTTTGCGTTGTGTTACCGACTCCAGATACGTCAGTCTTTTGACCCACTCATTTGAAAACTCATGTCTTTTTAGTTAGTTATCTATTGCAAAAGTTGGCACAAACATTGCTTTAATAAAGGTGTGTGTGTCGGAGTTATGAAGAAAGGATTTTTTTATAGCTTCTCCTTATGTCTCTCGAAAAAAGCCCGAAGGTCCCCCTTTGGGCTTTTTTATTTTAATAAATTAAAAAACTTTTTTAATAAGATGGGTATTAATTAAAGAACTTTTAACCCGAGTAGGTTTAATGTCCTGATCAATTAAAAGAAAATAATTTTTATCTGATAAGG
This sequence comes from Bacteriovoracaceae bacterium, assembly GCA_028101965.1. Taxonomy (GTDB): domain Bacteria; phylum Bdellovibrionota; class Bacteriovoracia; order Bacteriovoracales; family Bacteriovoracaceae; genus JAOHMI01. The sequence goes on along the minus strand of JAOHMI010000004.1, from coordinate 33,172 downwards.
GTAATATCACCTTTCATTAAAATACTGGGACAAACTTCTGAAGAGTATTCGTAAAACCAAACAAAAACTGCAGGATTGAGAGGTTGACCTTTAAAGGTTCCATCCCAGTCTAAAGTAAACTCAGAATTGAAGCTTAAATTAGGAACATCTTGTGCGTAAACAAGTTCTCCCCAGCGATCGAAAACCTTATACTTTCCTTTTCCAACATGAAATGTTTCAGATGGACCATTATTCGTCTCTGGTGAGCCAACACCTAGGAGGGGCTTCTCATTAATTCCATCTCCGTTTGGTGTAAATACGTTTGGATGAAAAATTGGAACACCAGCGGCTATGTGGGCTACTTTTACTTCTCGACCAGCTGAAGAACCACAGTTTCCTGAATCTCTAGCAAAGCCTTTAATTAAAACTTTATTTCGATCTTGAATGTTAAAATTAATTGAAAAATCTTCAAATAATTTTTGCATATTTACGCGAATGCTAGCGAAGTTTCTTCCACTTCCATCTCTCATACTGTCGTACTTAGGATCAATTAAATAAGTGTTAAATTGTCCGTGGAGTTTACGACTTATTTCTACTGGAGGAACACCCTCATCATTAACGTCATAAATGACCCAATCAACTTTATCTGTTAATCCTTCTCCCATAACTCGAAATAAGGGGGGAGTTAATACATCAACTGTATTTTCATCCACATCGACTGCTCCATCACAAACACCAACTTCTTTAAAGACATCCATTTCCAGAGGATCTCCTACTATTGTAAATTGAACTTTTTTGTATTGGAAGTCAGACTTAATTGGCCCTGTACACTGATCACCAAAGCCAATTTCAATTATATCTCCATCAACTAAACTTACATTATTAAGATCGGTGCTTTCCAAAAGAGTCTGAATGGTAACTTCTTGTAAACCATTTGGGTCAGATAGATTAAAGTTTTGATTTGTTATTCCCACTTGGGGTTGTGGGTTTAAAGTTGAATTTTGAATAATACTAACTTTCCAGTTCATGTCTCTTAAAGTAGGGTTGATTGAACTTAGTCCAGTCACAAGCCCAGTTTCAGAGTTGTCTAAATCAGCACAATTAATTTCACCACCACCAGTTATTGTCGGTGGTTCCATTTTTAGGCGAAAAAACCTTTTGTCTCCACCTGCTCGTACGGTTCTAATTGGACCTGAGTTACATGACCCGGCCAATCCAACTTCAACATCTGCATCTCCATTCTCAGAACGTGGAATTTCATTATTTCCAATGATTTCACTGATTCTTTTAATATTATCATTCGCCGAAAAAGTTTCACTACCAGCTAAAATTTGGCCATCTGGCAAATCAGTTTTGAAAAACCATTGAACCAAATTATTATTCATATTAGTTACTGTTCCATGAATCTGTAGGTCGTCTCCGCACATCATTTCAATGGGATCTGATTTATCTAAGCCTAAACCTAATATCATTTCTGGGTTTGGTGCAGGATTAGTTGGAGGAACAGTCTCTTGAACTTGAATATCTAAAACAGGGGGAATAACCTCTAAAGTATAATGTTTTCCTAGAAATGGTGAGTTCGCCTCTGGATCAGTTGATTCAGCAATTCGGTGGCAGCTTCCTTCATTGATAATTGTTACCTGCTCATTATCTCGTAAAGTGATAAAGTTCTGACTAGAATCAAATAAATTGCTAGACCAGTATTCTGGACCATTCCGATATTTGTATTCTAATAAAGTCTCCATACTAAAAGGTCCGTTGCCAACCCATGGAGAGTTATCAGTTTGATAGATCCTTCTTTCAGTATAATTAGGAGTACATTTATTAGTATTATCGCCTGAACTGGGTTCTCCTGGTAAGTGAGAATAAACACTCCAGCGGTGACCGTCTTGTGCTGCAATGTTCTCCTGAGTTCCTCTTAAATTTATGTTAGTTCCACAATAGATTTGTTCCACATGGGTGCTAGTGTGTTCTAGAGCTTCTTTCCAATTCTGAAATCCAGCAATTGGCTGGCCTGTTCCTTGATTTTGAATCTGAATATCCATTTCAATTTTAGGGTCGCACGTTAGTGAAACGTTATCCATAAAATAGTATGCATTCCCATTACTGTGAGGGCAAATAGGGAAGTTAAGAAAGGGGTCATCTTCATCTGGGTTACCTGTAGGAGGTCCTGTCATTTGACAGGCTACTTGTCCACCGTTAGGACATTGCGGGGTTGCCCCTGCAGATGGGCAAAAAGGAGCTCCACCAGTATCGCAAAATGCTGAAAAATTATCAGAAGTGCATACAGGGGAACTGGCCGCATTGTTTACTGTATAGTTCCCCCCAGAAGGATTATAAAACATACCAAAAACGAAGTGCTCTTTGTCAGTGGGGAAATTTCCAGGGGCGAGTTCTCTCGAAATAGTAAACCATTTGTAGTACATCAAGTTGGGATTATTATTAGAAGGCATCCCAATTGCATCATGAACTGTTCCTGTGGTTCCATTAGGATGATCCGCAATACTTACATTCAAATAAGGAGTTTCTGGGTTAGCCGGAGTTTCCTTTAATTGAAAATAATCAAAAGTAAACCAATCATTAGGAGTGGTAGAGCGAGGTATTGTATAAGTATTAGTCCATGTGTCATTGACTGGTCCTGTGGGAATATTTCCATGACCAGGAATATAAAGTGAAGCTCCATGGACATTATAGGGTTCGCTGACAAATTGCCACTCAAAATTCTTCATCACCCCTTTATAGGGTTGATCTCCTGATTGGTTTGGGTAGGATTTACTTAAGGCCACATCTACGGTTACTTGATAAGTCACATTGGGAAGCAATGATGTTCTTAAATCTCCGCCCACATTTTCTGAACGAGATCCGGATTTTACAAAGAAACCTGCATAAACATTATTTTCAGGAACCGTAGTATTGCTAAGTTCACAAAAGTTTGTTGAAGTATAGGGAGTCGAGCCAATATTGGCATCCCATCCCCATTGAGGACAATCTTTAACTAAAATTTCCGAATCTGTTCCCTGCCAATTGGCAACAAAGCTCCTGTCCAAAGTTTCATAAGCTGTTGGACAAGATATTCCAATTCTCTCTTCAAAGCCTCCATTTTTAACCAGGTTCCATTTTTGTGCGAAGCTGATGGAAGAGCAAAGTAAACCACAAGAAAAAACGAGTGCTGCCACGTGATAGTACAAAATTGAATCCTCTTTTTAGATCTTAAATAATTTGGGTACAAAAGTGTGTTTAGGTTAGCAGAATTAAAAATTTATCTTAGATTTGGTGTAAAAACTATAGGAATCAATAACTTAAAAACCTAAAGTAAAGATAGATTGTGCAAGAAAACGTGCACCTTTGCTTGATAGATCATCCATTAAGGGGTTGTATTCATAAAAGCCGGTAAACCTTTTATGAAATTTAGTTGCTTTAATTACTTGAATGAGTTGAAAAAAGTAATCAGTGTCTAATCCATTGCCATTAACTGCGGAAACGCCTGAAAAATATTCAGGGCCGAAAGCGTCGCAATCAACACTAAGTAAGAATAGGCAGTTATTAGAACTTTCTTTTCGGGTTTCGAAGGCAAGGCTTATTAATTTCTCAGGGGAAAGATTTCGATTTTCATTAAAATACAAAATTTCTTGATGAATATTAGTTAATTCTTTTCTTGTGGAAATTGAGTTATTGGCCAAGTGAATTCCAAACTGAACTAATGATACTGATTCATTTGATTGTAACTCATGATCAAATTGCCTGAAAGGAGTACCGGAGTGAAAACTTGAATCTTGACGAGTATCAAGATGGGCATCTAAATTCAAAATGATTAAGGGAGTTTTACTTAAATCAAAAGTTGATTGAATTGCTTTGAGAAAAGGGTAAATGTGGTCGTGTCCGCCTCCTATTTGTATAAAGTGAGAGGAATTTATTTTTTTTAAACCTTCTTTCATAATTAAAAATTCTTCATTTTGTATTGAATTAAAATACTCATCATTATTTTTTAAAAAGTTGTAATTAAAGTCGCAAGCGCTTTGGTAGGTTATTGGATTTGAATCAATCTTGTTTAGTATTTTTAATTGTTGCAGAACGCTTTGAGGAGCGAAGCGAGCTCCCGGCCGTCCATAATTCCGAACCACTCCATAATCATTTGGAGAAAGAAATAAGTGAGCAGCTACTTGGGAAGGAAGTTGATTCATCTCATCAAGATTGAGGAGGATTGAATTTAAACTTTCTTGATCTCGATCTAAATACATGCTTTTCCATTGTTAGAATTGATTTAATGTATCATACTTATAGTGTGTATGAAAAAATGGTTTATCATAGAAGAGGACAATCATCTAGGTCCCTTCAGCGCTCGAAATTTAGTCAATCTTTTTAATAAAAAGAAAATCTTTGAAGAAACACAAATATGGTGTGAGGAACTTGTTGAACCAACAAGTTACCGAGAAGAATTTATTAATAAGATGAATGAAGTTTTGGTTGAAATGAATAAAGAGGACCAACCTGGAATACCTATCATAAAGACTTTGCCTCCAGATTTACCTGATCTGGATTTTCCGACGAGCACAGAAGATAAGATGACAATGATTACCATTGACAAGGATTTACAGGAATTAGATTTAGAATTAGAGCAAAAGCTTTCTGATCAAACTGAAATAATACCTCCTCCTCCTGTTGATATTCCTAGTGCAGAAGATTTGGAAGCCAAGAAAATAATTTCTCAACTTAAACGTACTGAAAGAGAAAAAAATAAAAAGGCTAAAAGCAATACTATTGATGAAAATCAATCCTTTGATGGAATCGATGAGAGGAAAATTAAAGAGAAATTGATTGAAGAGGATCTTCGCGATCAACCTCCTCCTCGTGTCGAAGAACTTTCAGTTAAAGAGCTGCGAAACCTATATCAAGATGAAACGAAAGAAGAACGGCATAGCAGACTGAAAAAATTATGGATAAAGCGTCTTACTTTGGCCAGCATGCCTTTTCTCGGATTTGTAACATATTTAATTTTTGAATATGTTTCTTTATATCATGTTCCTTTTTCTCGACCTCAGAAAATGAGTTCTGATCAGTACACTCAAGCAACGAAGTTTTTAGAAAAAAGTAAAAAATTGAACGCCTATCGGTTCTTTATGAGTACCGATAGAGATGAAATTTATATGATCACTCCGAATAAAGCCAAGGGACAAATTTTAGTTGAGTTTAATTTAATTAAAAATGAGTCTCTTGCGGACACTAACGTAGCTTTCGAAGCCACAGGTAATCTAGAGCAAAATATTTTAACATTAAATCGATTTGAATTTAATCAGGGAAAAAATATTGAAGATGGTTTTTATGAGATTCGAATTAGATCAATGGAGAAATTGAAAACTGCTTTTGTTTCAAAATATATTGCCAGTTACCCTAAGCATTTAGATCACTTTGAAAAGTTTTTAATATCTGGCTTAACGGAGCAGGATTTTAAATTGAAACTAACGACAAAGAAAAAGAAACGAGAGAGAAACCAAAGTGGATTCTTCAAAGAGCTTCTTCAGAAATATCTAACTTTAAAAATGATGACGACTCAAATCATAGGTCAAGCAGATGCGATTTTTAATGGAATTACTGATGATGAAGTTAAGGATAAGGCAATCGCTTTTGAAAATGTATATAAAAATCAATTTGGAAACTTCTTTACCTCATTTGTCATAACAAACAATGCTTCATTCGAAAAAATCAAAGGCAAGCAATTTAAGCGAAAGAAATATGTATTTTCTGAATACAAACGCTTGTCAGATTTAGCAAGAAAAATGGGTGAGGAGTCCATGAACTTCCTGGGGAAAATGGAAGATTTCGACAAAGTAAAACATGGTGACTTTAATCTCTATTATCAGACTTCCATGAAGCCATTAATTGACCTAAAGAATGAGTTTCAGTCTAAAGAAGAAGAAATCAGAACTATTTTTGATTTGTAGAGTTTTCTTCATAAATCCTAATGACCATAAAAAGAGTTAGTATCGAGATAAATGAATTATGCACCTTTAATTTTATTCAAAAAATAAGTTGTTATATCTCTTTCTGAAACAATTCCAAGAATTCCGTTTTCACTGCGAACGGGAAGATGGCGAAAGTTACCTTTTTTCATTTTATCTAAAACGGAACGAATATTATCATCTTGTTGGCCCCATATAATTTTGGTGGACATAATTTCAGACACAAAATGTTCTGTACTTTTAAAATCTTGAGTTGCAGTTTTATAAACAATATCTCTTTCAGAGACAACACCGCAGACTTCACCCTCATCTTTTACCAAGAGGAAGCCTATTTTTTTTTCTTGCATCATCTTGGCCGTATCGCAGACGGAAGTATCCTTATTAACAGAGAAGATTTCATTTTGCTCAGTGGATTCAATTAGTTCTTTTAAAGTCATAGTACCTTCATTTGTTATTGGGATAGTATTCTTTTCGCCAAAAAAACGAAAAATATTTAGTTATCTGGATTAGGTAAAAAAAGTTTAATTATTATATATCCGAGCTCTCTTGTAGGGTAGTCCAACTTTCTTTGGATTCGTCCATTTTCGCTCCAATATATTCAATATCATGCTCGTAAATTAACTGTAATTTGTTTTCAAGCGCATATCGCAAAAACTTTTCTTTATATTCACATGTTATCGCGGGACTAATATCATAGCCCATTACCCAAGGAATTGGGAGGTGTGCATGAGTTGGAATAAGGTCGGCCATATAAATCCATTCTTGATCAATGATTGGATGGATCATAAAAGGAGTATGTCCTTGGCTGGTTTTATAATTTATTTTGAGATCATCATCTGTTAAAATTAATCCGGAATCCCCCTCGACTAAGTTCAATAAGCCTTGTTTTTGTTTGGATTTAAGAAGCGGCAGGAACAGGTGGGAGTGAAAACTTCCTGAGTCTCTTTGAGAAGGGTTCTGAGCATATTCAAAATGTTGACGGTGAGTGTGAATTCTGGCCTGTGAAAAACTTGAGGCTGGGGTTTTTTTTCGTTCTTGCTCTAGATTCTTTATCTGCACTTCATCTATATTTTGACATAAGCCGCCTACATGATCGAAATGCAAATGAGTTAGGATAATGTCAGTGATGTCAGAGCAGCTAATCCCACATTCTTTATTAAGCATATACTCAAAACTTTCATAGTTGTGTTGAATAGCAAATATTTTTTCAAATTTTTCTGGATTACTAAAGCCAATTCCAGTATCAATCAAAATTTTTCTTTCTTGAGTTTCGATATAGGGTACACGAAGTGACATGTGGATGCGATTTTTTTCATCCGCCGGAATTTTCTTTTCCCATAAAGGTTTGGGGATGATTCCAAACATGGCCCCGCCATCTAATTTAAAGGTACTCGGATGTAAGAATTGGATTTTTTTCATAGAGAATACCTTTTCATCGCGTGTGTAGTATACGAGAATATAGCAATAAAATTCGCAAGGAGAAAGTAATGAATGTACACGAGTACCAAGCCAAAGCGCTAATGCGGGACTTCGATATATCCGTTCTGAGAGGGGAAGTTGCCCACTCGGTTGATGAAGCTGTGCAAATTGCAGAAAAGTTAGGAGGAGATATTTGGGTGGTTAAAGCTCAAATTCACGCAGGTGGTCGTGGTAAAGGTGGCGGTGTTAAAGTTGCTAAGTCCATGGAAGAGGTGAAAAAATACGCTGAGGATATCTTAGGGATGAACTTAGTTACCCATCAAACCGGACCTGAGGGAAAAAATGTTCATAAAATTTTTGTGGAAGAGGGCTGTGATATCCAACACGAATACTATGTAGGGATTGTTCTTGATCGTAACCTAGGAAAGATTACCATGATGGCTTCTCGGGAAGGTGGAGTTGAAATTGAGAAAGTTGCGAAAGAAACACCAGAAAAAATTATCAAAGCTACTATAGACCCTGCTATTGGATTTACTCCTTTCATTGGGCGAAAACTTGGCTTCGGAATAGGTTTATCTGGAGATACATTAAAAAAGGCAATCAAGTTTTTTAGAGGTCTTTATGACTTGTATATGGCGAAGGACTGCTCAATCGCTGAGATCAATCCTCTCGTGGTAACTAAGTCAGGTGACGTTATTGCTTTGGATGCTAAGTTAAACTTTGATGACAATGGGCTTTTTAGACATCCAGAAGTATCTTCTTTAAGAGATGCTACGGAGGAAAGTGCTGAAGAGCTGGAAGCTGGTCAATTTGGATTGAGCTACATTTCTCTTGATGGAGACATTGGTTGCTTAGTTAATGGAGCAGGTTTAGCCATGGCCACAATGGATATCATTAAGCTTCATGGCGGAGAGCCCGCAAACTTCCTTGATGTAGGGGGAGGGGCCACTAAGGAAACTGTTGAAGCAGCTTTTAAGATTATTTTAAGAGACGATAATGTAAAAGCCATTCTAGTTAATATTTTTGGTGGAATAATGAAATGTGACATTATTGCAGAGGGGATTGTCGCTGCGGCGAAGTCTCTTGAACTCAAAGTTCCTTTAATTGTACGTCTAGAAGGAACTAACGTTTCAATTGGTAAAAAAATATTAAACGACTCAGGTCTTCAAATAACATCAGCTGATGATTTAAAAGATGCTGCGGAAAAAGCAGTAGCGGCGACAAAAGGGGAGTAACCAATGGCAATTCTAATAAATCGAGATACTAAAGTAATTACCGTTGGTGTAACGGGAAAACAAGGAACCTTCCATACATTGCAGTCCCGTGACTATGGAACAAATATTGTAGGTGGAGTCACTCCTGGAAAAGGTGGGACTGTTCATGAAGGAATTCATGTATATAACTCTGTCAGTGAAGCCGTCAGTGAAACTGAAGCGAATGCGGCAATGTTGTTTGTTCCCCCGCCATTTGCAGCGGATTCTATCTTAGAAGCTGTGGATGCAAAGATCCCTCTTATCATTGCTATTACCGAGGGAATTCCCATAAATGATATGGTTAGAGTGAAAAGTGTGATTGAGAATAGTTCTTCTCGCCTGATTGGTCCAAATTGCCCTGGGATAATTACTCCAGGTGAGTGTAAAATGGGAATTATGCCTGGTCACATTCATATGCCGGGTAGAGTTGGGGTGGTCTCTCGTTCAGGAACTCTTACTTATGAAGCAGTTTACCAGTTAACTCAAAGAGAAATCGGTCAATCTACTTGCGTGGGAATTGGTGGTGATCCAGTGAATGGTACCGATTTTATTGACTGTTTAGAGCTATTTGAAAAAGACGAAGATACGGATGCGGTTATAATGATTGGTGAAATTGGTGGATCAGCTGAAACTGATGCAGCTCGATGGATTCAAGAGAATATGTCAAAACCAGTGGTTGGCTTTATTGCAGGTGCTTCTGCCCCTAAAGGGAAAAGAATGGGACATGCTGGAGCGATAATTTCCGGTGGTGATGATACTGCTGAAGCAAAATTTCAAATCTTAGAGGAATGTGGTATTACTGTTGCCAGAAGCCCGGCTCAATTGGGTGAAATGATGGCCAAGGCACTAAAGTAATTTTTTCTCTCTCTGAGAGTTTTTCGTTTCCAAATTCGACATTTTCTTTTATTTATAGGGTGTTCAATTTTTAATTAACACCCTTTTACCTATTTCTGACATCAGATGATTAGGTAAATTTATTTAAGGAGCTCATTTTATGGCAACTGAAAAAACGTTTAGTATTATTAAGCCTAATGCTGTTAAAGATAATAACATTGGAAATATCCTGGCTATTTTTGAAAAAAATGGTTTGAGAATTGCTGCTGCGAGATTCACAACTTTATCAAAAGAAAAAGCTGAAGGATTTTATATTGAACACAAAGATCGACCATTCTTTGGTGAATTAGTTGAGTTCATGACCTCTGCACCTGTTTTACTTCTATGTTTAGAAGGAGAAAGTGCCGTTACTAAAAATCGCGAAATCATGGGAGCAACGAATCCTGCTGATGCTGCGGAAGGAACAATCCGAAAATTATATGCGGCTTCAGTTGGTGAAAATGCGGTTCACGGTTCAGACTCTGCTGCCAGTGCTGAGAGAGAATTATCATACTTCTTTGAGAAGAATGAAATTTCAGATCGTTTCTAATTAGTTTTTAAGAATAATTACGTTGTACATCGATTAAAGAATATAGCCGATTTCGTTGAGGAGTCGGTTATATTTTTTTGCTCTTTTAGCTGACCAATCTCTTCTAAAAGATCATAGCATCTCTGGTCTAGATTCTTATTAAATTGGCTGGATATATGATTTTGGCTTAGTGAGTATTCTAAAAATTGTCCTTCAGTCTCTTGATTAAGAATAGTAAAGAGCCGGATAACTTCTTTACTGTTTAACTTAGTAGAGCTACTCCAAGTCCCTTGAGACGAGTTGTAGTCAAGATCAATTGACTTCGCTAGAATAGGGTTGTTTTCTAAAGAGTGACTAACTTCTCGAAGTCTTTTATCTCTTTCTAGAATTTGTGAACGTTGCTTACCGGTATATAAGTGATATGTTTTGTTTTTAGAAGAAATATTCTTTTGTCTCCCACTTTTAACTTTGACCGGCTCTTCATTTTGAAAAAGGTCTGTATAAGAGAGAGTATTTTCTCCGCAAAATCTATGTAGATGTCGATTTTCAATCTTGCAGTAATCAAATTCAGATACTTGTGGATACTCTTTTTCAAAAGTTTCTCCGTTGATCGTAACAAGATAGGTATTTGATTGTGAAAATGACAAGTGACTTATTAGCGCGAAGCCAAAAATCATTGATTTATAACTGGTTGAAATAATATTCTTCATTTAACGTTCATCCTCTTAGGTCAGCAAATATATTAACACAGGTCAGCGAAAACAGTGTTTTTAGGGTAAATAAACTGAATTATTTATAGGTGATGTTACTATTTATGATAATTTATTACATTTAATAAAGAGTAATAAGAATAGATGGTTAGGGTTTATTTAATCTAGAAGACTAATCCCACATCCAAAACTAAACCTCGATAGCGGATCATTGTATCATTGGAATACTCAACGCCATTAATATTTTCTGCATAATCGATTTCTTGATTGTAAGCAATATAAGACAAACCGATTGATGTTTTTCTATCCGGGTTAAAGTATTTGAGGCTGGCTTGAACGCCAAATTTATTGACGAAATCACCTTGATTTATATTTGTATCAGCAAAGTCCGCTTCATTAACCATGACAAAATTAACTCCGGCCATGGCAGAAAGGTGCCCATCGATTCCATAAGTCAGGTTGGCATCAAAAATAAAATTTTTCGTTTCTAAATCATTTTGACCATCAAAGTCTATGGAAAGATCCTGATAATAAGCTCCAAATTTTGTTCCAATTTGGTTTAAATAAATAGTTCCATAACTTGCGCCAAAGCCAAAGTTTGTATTGACGTGCTGAACGTCGTCTACTTTTTCAGAAGCTGACTCAGCATCGATTTTATTTCGGATTCTTCCTTCTAAGGTGGCCATAACGTCTAAAAAGCGTAGCTCTACTTGTGGTCCTTGATAGACAACAGTTTTTGTTTCAGGATCAAGATCTAGTGATATGTCTGACATTTTCTTGTCAGCAGCAAAGTTAGTAAGAGGTAAAATGAGCAATAAGCTAGCTAAGTTGAGGCAGTTAATTTTCATCTTTCTTTCCTGGGGTTCTGTCATTCTCGCGAAGTATAGAAATTTTTTTTGGCACCGGTAACTAAAAAGCGACTTACTAAATTTATTTATTTAGACTTTGGGTGTATTATTCAAAGCTTAGAAGGAAAAGTTTAATCGCATATTCTATTATTTTTGAGGAGAATTATCATGGGTCAACAGTTCAATCAGCAAATTCAAGACCATCGTTCAATCAGAAAATATAAACCAAAATCAATAAATAGCGAAATTCTTACCGACATTATTACCTCTGGTATTCGCTCTTCGACTTCTTCCAATATGCAGTTTTACTCAATCATTCAGACAAAAGATTCAGAATTAAAAGAGCAATTATATAAAGCTCATGGTGAACAAAAAATGGTTATGCAGGCACCGGTTGTTTTTACTTTTTGTTGTGATCAAAGGCGAATTAAAAATTGGATGAAACAATCTGGAGTTGACTATGCAGGAGAGAACTTTCTCGGATTTATGCGAGGAGTAATCGATGTGTGCTTGGTTGCACAAAATATGGCCATAGCTGCCGAAGCTTATGGAATAGGTATATGCTATATGGGCTCAACTTTAACGAGTGCCACTCAAATTTCTGAAATTCTAAATTTACCCCAGCACGTTTTTCCGGTTACTTCTTTAGTGATGGGATACCCGGATGGCCAATCAGAGAAAGTTGATCGTCTTCCCATAGAAGCAGTTCTGCACAAAGAGAAGTACCAAATTCTTTCCGAAGAGGAGATTGAACAATTGTATCGTCAAAGAGAAGAATCCACATTTGCACGGTTTAAGACAAGTGGACGATTCGGATCTCTTATCGCAGAAAAAGATTTAAAAAATATTTCTCAAGTTTATACGGAAACAAAATTCTCTCTAGATTATTTAAGTGAAATGGCCACATTGCTTTTACAGCATTACAAAGATCAAGGCTTCACATAAATAAAATATTGGTACTCGCTTTGATGCTGATTGGTTTTAAATAAAACACCTCGGGAGAGATCGATATTTCTTGATGAACTATTCCCCTGATTAAATAAATGAGAAATCTCCCTTTTCTGTCCTTTACTTAAAGTCAAACTAGTTTCAGTTGAATTTAGTTGTTGATTTGTAAGAGATCGTACACTGACTTTTAGGCCATAGTTCATTTGATTAGTATCCACTTGGCAATGAACTTTTATTTGATTATGCCCCAATTGAATTGAGGCCGATTTATTATTCATAGTGGAGATTTGATACAAAGAATTTCCTTTATGTTTAAAACTCCCTTTATTTAAAATTATTCTAGGATTTTCAAAACCGATTTGTTGCTGAGAATTTTTTGATCGGCTAACTTGCTCCACTTCCAAATTACACTGTGGTCCACCGTGTTTAGGAGAAAGAGTACTATCAAGCTGGCACTGGGGGTGCTTCATTCTGGTTAAAGCTGAGATAATTTTTTCTCTTTTTTCGGTGGTGAAGATTTTAAAACATCCTTCTTCTTCAGAATATTGATCCTTATTCTTGATTAAAATCAAAGCTAAATCTTTTTTTAAGGCGGGCTGTGATTCTTGAGGGCAACATAGATTTATAAAAGCATCTTCGGCTATTAGGGGATTCATCTTTAACAGGAAAATGAAAAGAAGAACTATTCTTAAAAACATTATTTGGCCCCAGTTCGAGTTCCTGAAAAAAAATACTTTTGATGCAGAATATTTGCTTCCATAAACTCATCTCCTTCTTTGGTCCATCCAAGTTTTTCATAAAAGCTATTCGCAGACTTTTGAGAGTGAAGCATGATTTGATAAATGGGGTATTCTGATTGAATTTGATTAATTAAATGCAGAAGTATTTGTTTTGCAAAGCCGTATCCTCGGAACTCTGCAATCGTTGCCATGCGTTCAATTTTTGCCAGATTTGAGTCATGGATATAGCGAACTCTTCCAGTTGAAACAGCTTGATTGTTAAAATGTAAAAGAAAAGTTTTTATATTTTCTGTACTGCTATGAGCAAATACTAAGGATTTCTCAATTTTTTGCTCATCCACATAAACTTTTTGGTAAATATTTTTTAATTCATTTTGATTATCATTCATAGGCATTTGGGTAATGGTAAAGCTGTTTGTTTTAATTTTCATAAGTCTATTTTAGTCGTTATTGTCTTTTTGACCAAGCACAAAAACCATAGCTATCCATTTGATTATCGGAGCAGATCCTTGACAGCTTGAGAAGTGCTGAATAGGCTTATTCCACTCAAAGTATATCTCATTGAATAGCGTTTTATTATTACCAGGGAGGAATCAATGAAACTGTTTATCCTAAGTCTTTTATCTCTATCTTTTGCTACGGCTTACTCACTACCAACTGCACCATTTAATGCACTTGAGTATGATGTATCTGCTATGAAAACCTTTAATGCTAATGAAAAGTTTAATTATGACTTTGAAGGAATTGTTAAACTGAGCAATTGTTCAGGGGCCGTTATCATTTTTAGTGGACAGCCAAAAACTTCAAATGCTTATGTTTTAACTAATGGGCATTGTTTAGGCGGTGGTTTTTTAAAGCCAAATGAAGCACGTAAAAATGTTAAGTCAAACCGAAAAATGAAAGTTGCTGATAAAGATATGAAGTTTTTTAATATAACAGCTCAATCTTTAATGTATGCAACGATGACTGGAACAGATGCTGCTCTTTATGAGTTAAAAGAAACTTATGAAGATCTAGAGAAAATGGGAATCAGAGCTTTTGAAATGATGCCTTCTCGATCAACTGTTGGAACAAAAATGGACGTTGTTTCAGGTTACTGGGAAAGAGGATACCGTTGTTCAATCGATAATTTTATTTTCAAACTTAAAGAAGCTAAATGGTCTTGGAATGATTCAATTCGCTACTCTAAGCCTGGATGTGAGACTATTGGTGGAACGAGTGGATCTCCAATTATTGAAACTGGAACGCGAAAAGTTATTGGTGTGAATAACACTAGTAATGAAAGAGGGCGAAAATGTACTTTAAATAATCCATGCGAAGTTGACTCTGCTGGAAAAGTAACTGTTATGAAAAAATACAGTTATGGTCAGCAAGTTCATCAATTCTACGGATGTTTAACGGCCGATTTTAAAATCGATACAGCAGTTAAAGGCTGTGTACTAACAAAATAATAAAAAAAATATGGACTAACTAATGAATAGATCTTTATTCATTAGTTAGTTTTTTTATTCTGAATAATTCATTAATCTATTTTTTTTTTGGGCGATAAGCGCTTCCCCATATGGTTCTAAATCTTAACCTTCTCCGAAGTTTGTTAAAGTTTTTTTAAGTGGTGAACTTAATAATTGATTAACTCAGTAAACCATATTGTGATATTATGAATTTAAGTATTTCAGTAACTAAGAAGATGTCAGAACTATAGTCAGCCAGTTTATAAGTATTTACTATTTTCAGTTTACCTATACAAAAGCCTAGTCTCTTACTCAAGTTCTATTTTAAATTTATAAAAATATAAAAAAATACCGATTATGAAATTGTGAAATTATTTATTTACCTACTAACTTTCATTTTTTGGACTAGCTTCAGCTTTGCTCAACAATTTAGTCTCTCTAATGTTGAGAAAATCTATGATGATACTGAAAAGAGCTATGTTAATTCAATATTAGGAAAAGGTTATTCTTTTCACGAGAATGAGGAGCTAGAAGAGGGATTAAGAACATTGATTAAGGATGAACTCTTAAGTATTAAAACAGAAAACTTAAGTGGTACCGGGAATGATATGAATTTTGTTTTGGGTGAAGTGAAAATAATTGAATCCCAAAATGTAATCTCCTATTCTCTGGTTCAAAACCCTCCTGCTGGGATTAAATACAATCGAGTTTCAGTTTTTCTATCGACTAAAGCTTTGGAGGAAATTTTAGTCAATGAAGAAAACTACCCTCAATTTAAACAAGGTTCCTATCTTAGTAGTATGAAGGAGAAGCACGGAGAGGATTACCAGAAATTTATAAATGAAGATATAAGTATACATAAGCATAAAATACTTAGGGCATATCTAGTCGATGCGGTGGAGACAACAGTAACCAAAGATTTTGACTTAAAATCAGATGCAGACCTAGCAAGGCTTATGGCCCAAGGAAAATACACTGATTATGTTTCAAAGAGAAATGAGACTTTAATCGAAATGGCTTCTTCTGGCGGAGGGTTGTTTGGTGGAACGGATCCTAATGTTGCTAAAGCCAAAGCAGATCTCGCTAGAGCAAAAGCCCAAGACGCAACGATTAATGAATTATCGGCTAAAGCTAATGGAACAAATCGTTCAATCGATTTGTTGGCCGACCAAAAGATAGACCCTTCTATACTTGCTGAAGTTTATGACATAAAAGACAAGAATGGTGGAGTTAGCACAAATGCTCAAAGAACAGTTTTAGAAAGCAGGCTAGGATTAGATGTGGGAGTTCCTACTCGTGAATATGATACTAGCTTTAATTCGAGCCTTCCTAGTATTTTTTCCCAAGAAGCAGAATCCTTAAGAGAAGGTGAAGTTTTTAAATGGGTAAATCCTTCTGCCATAGAAGATGCTCACGATAGAATGGAAAAACTTATAGCGAAGAATAAGTGGGATGAATTTGGAAATCTCGAATTTAACCGATTACTCATTTGGATGAATAATCATTTCTTAGATGAAGCCAATATCACAAAAAATACCGAAGACTACTATAAATTTATTGAATTACTAAAAGATCATAAAAAGAAAATCATCTTAGATGAGGCAAAATTAAATCAAATGATTAACCCAGTTACTGGGTTGAAAGATCTTTTACCTCCAGGGCAAGATAAAATTAAAAATCAATGGTTCTATATTGATAATTCACCTGCTTATGGGAAAAATTCAAAAATGGCATTTGAGAACCTTTATCTTAATGGCGAATGGAGGGTTGATCGTGCTGCATATAGTTGGGATGACTATTTTTACTTTGTTAAGCCAAATGATTATCGAGATTTAATTGTAGAGCACGTCTTTAATCCTTTTATGGAATTGTCAGAGGATATGATCTCGGGTCAAGCTCCTAAATATGATGATTTAACTTTAGCTAAATATAAAAGATTCTTTGGAGAAATATCGCCTAAAGAAATTAGCTTAATAAATCTCTATACCAAGTTTGACCGAGATGATAATGGATTCGCTCCCACTGAAGATGTTTATCGTTTTTCAGGGTTTTCTCATCGTAAAGGTCCATCCATCGCGTTTGATGAATATTATCTTTCTCGCTTTTACAATGAAGTTCTTGATAAGAATTTATCTCCAAATGTAAAATTTAATTTCTTTGGCCCTAAGGTTTTCGGTAACTTGATTCCTATTGTGGATGAGAAAAATCAAGACAGAATTAAAGAAATTAGGCTTGAAAAATTAGAATTATATAAAAAGAATCCAGAGATGGTTGAACAGGTTTGTTCATTTTTTGATAAAATTGTTAATGATGATGAGATTTTAAAATCAGTCGCTTTTGCTGATTTTACAACTAGTGGCATGTATGATTGGGAGACATTTCTTGAAATTGCGCAATTACCTGAAAATAAAAACTATCCAGAATTAAAGAATATGAGTAAAGCGGATTTCTATAAAAAGCTAAACAATGGTCTTTCAGAGTACTTTAATGATGGAAAAAAAGTGGCTTCCGCTATCCTACGTGGAGATATCCCACGATCTGATATATTACGAGAATCGGGAAGGCGTGATCGATTTGGTAGTCGGTATAATGAGTGGGTGGATGTTACTTTTTATAAGGGATTAGACAATCAGATTGAGAAAGCAATGTGGTTGATTGAAAAAGAATCGGAAAGTTTAGATTCATTTTTAAAAGGGACAAAGAGCTTATCTTTTGAGGATTGGAAAATGGAGAATAAGGTTCCTGATTCAGATGACATTTATTCAAAATACTATAAGTATCTCGATGAAATTGAAAACCTTGAAGTGCTAGAAAAATATGAAGATATTAGGGTTGTGTCTCAAGAGTATAAACCTCAATTTTTAGAAGAAGGTTTTATTGAATCCAAATTTAGATTAAGCACACTTGAGGACGTATATAATAATCAAAGCCATCGCGGCGATTACCACAGGGAGTCAAAGAAGTTTATTGAGGGCTTTAAGGAAGTATTTAAAGATATGAAAAGATCGGATGCTACCACAAAAGATCTTGGATCTTTTTATAAATTAAGATTTAAGGATCAGGCTTTTGCTTTGCTAAAGGAAAGTTTTCTTAAAAAATACTACAAAACAGATCAATCATACGAAAGCATAGTAGAGAAGTATCATCAAACCGTAACTGAATTCCAGGAATACTATAAGGGGGAATTCTCTTATAAGCTGTCGAACTTTCAAAACAAATTTTCGACGTCTATGTTTATGGAGCTAATTGAAAATATCGAGGATATTAACGATAGTGAAAAGAAGAAAATATTTAAAAGATTCATTGAAGAAAACTTATTTGAAGAATTTGATTACTTTGATTTGGAAAGAATAATAAATAAGTATAAGGTCGAAATAAATCTTGATGATATTGTAGAACTTGACCCAAGGTATGTGCACAATGCCAGTCGTCTGGAAGAAAATAAATACAGTACACCTAAAAGTAGTCGGTATTCACGAACAAGAACCTACTTAACGTCGATCTATACAGAAGATTATGTCGAAAATATCGATAATAGAATTCAAGGGGACAAATCTAAACTTTTCCAAGTGGTGGATAGTTTTGTGTTTGGTGAAACAGATCATCGAGAAATGGAAATAAGTTTAGGGGCGGGAGAAAGGATGTATGTTCCTGGCACAAATAAAAGTGAATTGGTAACTTATAAAATTTCAGATGTGGATAATGGAATTATTAATATTACGAAGTATATTGTTGAAAAAGGGGATCAGTTAAATCTGACACTTGAAGAAAAGATAGATCTCTATCTAAAACTAACGAAGTATAACTCAAGTGTTGAAACAGATAATTTCTTAAAGATAATCATAGAAGATGCTAAAAAATTAAATAGATCGAGCATTGATAAAAGCATAAAAGATCGGACTAACAAGAGATTACTCGAAGTTTTAGAAACTAAAATTGTCATGGAGAATGGAGACTCTATTGGGACGACTGGATATAAAAGAAGTTATACAATTAAAAAATCTATCATTCAAAATACAGATCTAAAAATTCAAATTTTTAAACTTACTTATGAAGATGAGTTTAATGAAATTGTCGAGTTGAGAAAACGAGGTGAGTATCCACAGCAAAAGATAAAGGATTTTTTTGGGAAACTACAAGAGTTAGTTCCCGAGCTGGGAATTGAAAAAGATGGTTATTTAGAACAAGCCGGATTGAAGTTTAAATTAAACAATGCTGATCAAGAGACTTTTGTTAATAATTTAAAAATATCTCGCTTAGTCGAAGATAGTAGTATTTTTACATTACTTGAGGGATCACTTGGTGAATTAAGTGAGTATGCTGATTACTTAAGACCCGAAGATCGCTTGAATATATTAAGTGATGTAATGGGAAGTCGTAATATTAAAATTGATGGTAGCTTGAAGGAGCATATTTTAGCTTCGATCTATAAGGAAATGAAATTTTTAAATGATCAAGGGCTGCTCTTGCCTAAAAGTGATGATAAATTAGTCTATGCTTCTGAGGCTAAAATGAAAAAAATGGCACAGAATGGATTAAATTATGTGGTTCATAAACTTGAATCGAAAGCGTCCAGTTTAAATACTCTAGGAAAAGCCGCTTTCTTAAATGTCTTAATCTCTAAAGGTGAAGGGGCGATTAATAAAAGTCCTAATTATTTAGATGAAGTTATTGAGGAAGGCTTTAAGGTTAATAAAAACAGTCATCAAGGTTTAATGATTAAAGCCCTGATGAATAAGTTGGGTAAGGTGGAGAAACATTTTGTCTTGAGCTATATCATGGCGCACACAGAAAGTGGAATACGGGGAACAAAGTCAGGAATAGTTGAGCTATTTTCAAGCTTTGGATTATTAGGGGAGAGGTTTGCACAATTCGCTTCCGTATTAAAAATGTTGGATGATGACACTAACGAAGCTCTCGCAGATGTTAAATCTAATGCTTCTTCCCCAAGCAAAGAGAAGCTTCAGCAATATATTAGTAGTGCTTTATCAGGCGAAGAATTAGAGAAATTGAATAAGGGTAATATAATTGATGATATTATTGGCTGTGGAAGTGCAAACTGTGCAGTGAGGGTTAATTTAAGGGGTGGAGGAACTACGGTTTTTCTCATTCAAAAAGAAAACCTAGCTTATGCCATTAATGCTCAATCAGATTTGGCCATTGAATTTGTCCTGGAATATGAAAGATTAAGAGTAGAGGCGGTTAAAGCAGGGGTTGGACCCGAAGGAGCTATCTTTAACCCAAAAGCTGTTGCCTATTTGATTGGCGACTTGAGAACTCAGAGTTTAAAGGAGTTAGACAATCGTGAAGTTAAGGCCGTAGCTAAAATTTGGCAAGATTTAATTGATGATTATACAAAAAGAAAAAAACCCCCTGTCATTTTGAAAACAGTTGGAGTGCGGGAGGATATTATTGGTTCACAAAAAAGAATAGTTGCTCTAGATGAAGCCGTTGGTAAGTCTTGGGGGGAACTGACTGAAGCAGAAAAGAAATTAGTTGGACCGATCGTAACAGACTTCTATCTGGATTCATTAATGACTAAAGGAGTAATTCAAGGTGACCCTCATACGGGGAATATGCTTTTTGACTTCACTAAAGATCCTCCAGTAGTGACTTTAATTGATGTTATGCAAACCGAACAACTTGATATAAGTAAAAACCCTTTTAAAGCAGATGAATTATCAAGAGTAACTAAACTTTTTCGAGGCCTTGATGAAAATGATGAAAAGAAAATATTTGGTGCTTTTGCTAGTTTTGCTGAAAATCCTCCAACTGAATATGATGCAATTAAAATTCAAAGTGAAATTAAGAGGGTATTAAATTCTAACTTAGCTAATTTTGATAAAATAACTGAGATTAGAGACATCATGAGTAGTAATAACTTTAAACCGCATGTTAAGTTCTCTCTTGGTTTGTTTAAGGAATTACTTTATCTCGAAAAAGAAGGGTATGTTGATGACATTAATGCAGCTTTAAATAAATATGTTGCACAAAGATATGTTAAGGATGGAGTGAAAAACTTTTCTTCAAAGCTCATCAAAGCTATTTCAGGCTGTGTAATGGGTAATCCAAAGCCAGATCTCATTCCAGGTGGTAATTAGTGACTGATGGCTAGTTCAACAGCTCGATTTGCATTGACTCTTCCCGCACCAAAGACAAATTCACTGCCAATGATATCAGAACTCTCAATTAAAATTTGTTCTACTTTTTCTGGGGTAAAGTTCTTATTGAGGGAGAAGACAAGTCCTGCAACTGCAGAAACCACTGGCGCTGCATAGGAAGTACCACTTCCTTTACGATAAGGATTTGATTTGTTAAAAGTTAAATAAGCATTAGTGGAAACCATATTATGCCCGGGTGCCACTAAATCGATAAAGTACCCATAGTTTGATCCACCTTGCTTAAACATTTTTTTCCACTTCCATCTTTGATCTGACCTTGTGGTTGCTCCAACGGCTAAAATTGATTTCCAATCAGGATAAGTTTTTATTGATCTTCGTTTTCCGCGATTTCCAGCTGCGTACACTACCAGTGATCCTTTATCACGAGCGTATTTTCCTGCTGCATTGATAACAGGAGAGTTTATGCCAGTAAAAGAAACATTAATAACTTTTGCTCCTTGGTCGGCAGCGTAGGTTATACAATCTGAAATAATTTTTATAGTGGTGGAACCTGAATTATTCGTAATTACAAGTGGCATAATTTTTATTTTTGGTGCAATACCAGTAAAGTTTTTTTCAGGAGTTCCGGCGATGATCCCAGCTACAAAAGTACCATGGGTGGTTTGAGGAGATGTATCACGGTTATTTGTGCGAAAATTCCAACCGGGAGCCGTTTTATTTTTAAAAGCAGAATGCTCGTGTTCAAGGCCTGAGTCGCATACAGCTACCACCACTTGGGAGGATCCTTGAGTAACCTTCCACGCACTTTTGGTTTTTATATTATTATGATGCCATTGAGAAAAGGAATTTCCATTCGGTTGTAAATTGATCAATGGTTTTTCAACAGTATTGTAAACTACAAATTCAAATTGATCAGATTGAATCATTTTTTGACGAACTTTTTCTAGAGTTTCTTCTGCCAAGTTATTCTTTAAGGGCCGATAAATTTGATAAATGTTAGAGGACGAGTCACTTTTTCTAAGGCTTTCTTTAAAGCGATATAACAATTCTCCTGTATGCTCTTTTGAGACGGAAGCATAAACATTAAAAAGAAGAATGGATAAAATATATAAAAAGAGTTTTTTGAAAACCATCGCAAATCCTTTGCTTTAAAATCATTCTGATCTGCGATGAATTTCGGTTATTTCAAAAGAAAACTAGAGACTTAATGAAAAAGAAGAAGGTTTTGCCTACAGGTTATTCTCCTCCCAAGCCAGGCATTCACTAATCATGGTTCTTAGATCTTCTCTTCCTGAGAAAAGCTGTCCATGATTACCTCGAGGACTATTTTGTCTTGTTTGACGATAGCAACCACCACCATTGGTATGGATACCAATCACTCGATTGGTTCCTGCTAAGATAATAGGGGACCCTGAGTTGCCATTAGAAGTATCAGCGTTATAGTAGATCTTACCCTTTCCAAATCCTGGAATTCCTACTACATTTGGGTAGTATTCTTTAATTTTCAGATAATCCGACTCTCCTTCACTGAAAATTACGAAATTTTGAGATTCGTTAAATTTTTCAGGGACTATCGGAGAAATTTTCCCATTTGAAAAAATGCTTTTGTTAGCTTGATTATCAAAATAAATGTATCGCTCTGATCCATTAAAAAGCCTAATACCTACCCCCTCATAATTAACTTTAGAATTTTTAAAACGAAGGGATACTGGAAAGCAATTTTGTTTTAAGATCTCTTCCTTGATTCCTTTTTCCTTCCACTTTTCTATCAACTCTGAACTAAATTCACTTACCTTTAGAACCTGAATGTTTTTTTCTTCTATCTTATTCATTGAAATTTCCTTTTGTGTACTTTTTTAAAGTGACGATATTTCCTTTCTCTCCGCACGAAAAACAATAGAAAACTCCTTTATCTAAATTAACAGACATCGAAGGCTTTCTATCTTCGTGAAAGATACAAGAAACATTTTGTTGGTTTTTGTGAATGCAAAGATCTTTAAATACTTCGCAAAAGATTTCTATTATTTCATCTTTAGTAAAATTATAGTTCATTTTGTATAACCTCATAATGGGCATAGGAATCCAATACATCTCAAGAATGAGATACTCATTTTGGATTATAATAACCCTGTTTAAATTAATCTGAGTTTGCTATACTAAGAACACCTATTTTCTTTATATAGCACTATCGCTGAAGTATCTTTTTAAGAATTTTCTCCTTCTCTTTTGTTGTTAATCCAATCCAAAAACTCACTCTCCTTAATTCTTATCTGGCGTCCTAATTTATAAAAAGGGAATAGCTTGTGAAAAATGCCATACCTTAACCAAGACTTTGTAAGATTAAATTTTTTTGAAATTTGATCGACAGTACAAAATTCATCATTTGTAACTTTGCTCATTATATTCTCCTTAGTTTCGTCTTCGTAATTTCAAAGACGCATAAAGAGATTTAAGCAGATCAGAAATGGCTGCACCTCATCGCAAATAAAAAAGTGCTATCTTTTTGGGCATAAAAACCAAAATGAAAACAAATAGTTAGCAAGTAAATTTTTATAATTTTTTTTGAGATGGTAAAACGGCACATCGCTTAGCATTATTTCAATCTAAAAGTTTACTCTTTAGTGAGTGATAATGCTCTGGATTTAATTCCGTCTTATTTATAATTTTGAAAATAAATTCATTTTTATCTAAAAGATTATTGATCGAACGTATAAATTCAAATTCAATCGAACTATCATTCCTTAGATTAGAACTAGCATTCATCGCCTTTGAAACAGCTCTTAAATTAGTTATAAAAAAACTTTTTAAATACATTGTATAAATTCGATTAAGGTCAAAAACCATAGCATCTCTGGCTGCGGTAAGATTTTTTCCTCGTCCGCTTTTTTCTAATTTTATAGATGAATTTAATTCAGCACAAATCTTATCTTTATTTTTTAAATAAGTTTTGAGTAATGTCTCTTCATCGATTTTTCCTTCTAAAAAGGAAATGTAAGGATTTTCATATTTTTCTGTGGCTTTTTCTTTCAGTAAGTTTTTTATTGCCTGGTCCGCATCCCCTTTTTTTTCAGCAGCTCTTAATTGACCTCTAATGGATTTATTAAATTTAAGCTTAATGCACGGATTGTTAATATTATCAATTACAACATCTTTTGAGAGAACCTCAATCTTAAATAGATCCAATGCTTCGATGTGTTTTCTTTTTTGCTTTAGTTCAAGGACTGACGAAAAAATGTCTAGGACCTTTTTAAAGGTATTATGTCTCATCTCTTGCTCTAACTTTAAAACATCTCGATAACTTCTCTGAAGGGAATTTAATTCGAAGATAAATGGGTCTGTTTTCTTATTGTGTCCCAAGTATTCAATAAGGCTTTTTACTAATTTGTCATCATTAACGAAACCAAAGATCTCTTCCAATGATTCTCTTTTAAATTTTTCCATAACACTGACACTAAATTGCTCAATTTAATCATATTTAACAATCATCATATATTATTCTTTACCCAAGAAGTAAATTTTCATTTTTACTCATATAGTCTAAAATAGAGAAAAGTAGAGGTAAGAATGAAAGTACCCGGATCAGGCCGAAAAAAAGGCACCCCAAACAAAAAAACTAAAAACCTTGAAGAAATCGTTGAGGCTCTTAACTACAATCCATTTGAGACTCTACTACACATAGCCAATGGAAAAGAAGAGGCTACTAACGGGAAAGAAATTAGCTTAGAAGTTCAATTTAAAGCTTTAAAAGAAGTATGTACTTATTTATATCCAAAACGGAAACAAATTTCTGTCGAATATTCTAAAGACTCAATTGAAGATGTGATCTTGAAGGCCAAAACTTTGAAAAAAGCTAAAATTAAATAGCAGAAGATATATCCCAGATTGGAATAAATCCTTTAACCTCAATTCCTGAAGCGTCTAATATGTTTTTAAACTCTTTTGCATACTCAAATGTGGGCACAATTACTATGGCTTCTTTAGTATCAAATTTAATTGATTCCTTGGTTCTCCACTCTCTCTCATGACACCAGTTTTTATTCAAATTTCCCAGCACCACTCTAAAATGTAAACCTTTATCAACCTTATCCATTTCTGTCTTATCAACACTAATCACAGGTGCTGCTTTAAATTTATTTATTAGGTATTCTTTTTCAAACATCAATCCAAATGAATCCCATAAGATGCTTCTAGAGTTTTCCCTAACATATTTTTCATTGCCAAATAATGTTTCTTTTATTGCAGAAAGAGGTTTTTCAGTAAAACATACAGCCTCGGACTTCATTCCTATCCCTTTGAAAGCTTTAATTGTAGCATTTTCTAGAATAATATATAAAATCTCAACAGCTTCAAGCTCTTTCATCGTTTCAATATAACTTTCATTGTCAACTCTAACAGGAAGAAGTAACTTTTTAGTTAAATGAATTAAGTAATTCGAGTAATCTGCCCGATAGAACTCAATCTTTTTACTTAATTTTAAATCTGGTATTTTTTTTATGTTTTCAGGTAGCTTTGGTATTTCAGGAATTAGCATACGGTTAGATTTGATTTTAACTTCATCCAACCAAGACTCAAAATTGTAGTTGCATTTGGGACAGCAATAGTCCGACGCCTCAATATACTCAGTAATATCCAAATAATTTAATAGCTCCCTATAGCTGGTATCTTCGATTCCATTTTTTCCTTCAATAAATGCATCTTCAATAACGCCATTTAACTCCCTCTCACCAAAAAATTCTTTCTTCCAATTGTAAAAACCATCCTCTTCAATACACGAATTGCAGCCTAAAATAAGAATTAATGACTCTTTTTTTAATTCAAACTTTAGATCTATGTTAACAATGTCATAATATTCATTGTTAATTTCTTCATTGCATAAATTGCATTCTTTTTCTATAATTTCTGTATGTTTTTCAGCTTTTATAAAATCAGAGCTGGCTTCATAGCACCTACGACACACCAACATAATTTAATTCTTTTCCATTATTTCATTTTGAAATATTATAAATTTTGAATCTTTGTCTGTAACAAACTTAGACTCTTTATTAGATAGATTATTTACTCCAATGTTTTTAACAGCTTCATAAACTACTACAGGGACTGCAATTTCATCATTTTTAGTCTCTGATATATCTCTAAAGTACATAGAACTAGAAATCCATATAGGGGTAAGTGTATTTTTCTTTTTTATTAAGTCATCTTTGCTGTATGCAATGAGTTTAATATAATTTGCTCTATAGCTTGTTCTTACTGTTCTCTCTCCTGCATAGTTTGATGACCAATCACCATAAGGATTAGAGTTATCCTGAATATTCATAAGATTATTGCCGTAGCCATCGGTGATACTGTAGCTATCTGGAGCAGTATAATTATTGTTGTACACAGCTTCTTTTCTTTCAGTCGTTGATAAATCATCCTTCCAAAATGCTGTAATGATTACATCTGCTTTTTTTGCTTGCTCTTGTTCTAGTAGATTGAACCCATTAATGATCAAGGCTTTTTTAATGAGAGGTCGGTAATAAGAATACTCCATCCTTTCTCTTTCAGTTTTCCCCACTGAATCTAATAAATAATACCTATGTTTTTTATCTAGTTTTCTCTTAAGTGAATTATTCAAAAGTTTTAGTTTTTTTCTTTTTATTTTATTTACATAAACTATTTTTTGAATTTCATTTCCCTCAACTAGAAATATTGCCTTATCAAAAATATAATAACTTCTTTTTTCATTCAGCTTGACACTCTCTTTTGGACTACCTAACTCTTTTATCAACAACTCCTTTGAGTCTCCAACTTTGAGTTTTTTATACTTAGGCTTCATTGAAGCACAACCAACAAATATTAAAACTAGAATCAGCCTAATCATATCTTGTCCTTAAAATAATATCAGATGAACAATTTATCGAATGTAAATATATAAAACTAAAGTAGTTATGCCTCGAAAATCAAAGAAATTAGTAATTTTACATTCTTTTTGAGAAATAAACTGAATTGATTAAGTTTTAAATACCATCTCTAGCTGAGACTTATCCTTCTTTTTGTTTTTCCTACAGCTTGGACACCCATCTCCCCTTCTAGCTCTATTTGAAATAGTGGCCTCCCACTCATTTCCACAATGACACTTCCACCAAACCTTTCGACCTACTCCATAAGTAACATCGCTTGGTGAAAGATCTTTGTTTTTACTTTTATGCCACTCCCTTGATAGCTTCGGGTGAGTCTTAGATAGACAATTATCCTTAGTAACTTTTTTATTTGAACAATAGGGGCATCCTACTCCAGTAGATCGATGCCTAATTGCTGAATACCATTCATGTCCCTTCTTGCATATCCACCAAGCTTTTTTATGAGTGCCAGGGCTAACATCAGTAGGCTTTAATTCATTATTCTTAACAGGATGCCATTCTTTAGACAATTTAGGATGAAGCTTGGCTAGCGAGTTTGACTCAGTAGTCACAACCCCCGCGCAAATCGGGCATCCATGACCCTTCTTTCTTGAGTTTATAGAAGCTTTCCATATGTGCTCTAGATTTTTTGGACATTGCCACCAAACTTTCCTACCTGAGCCAGGCCTAAAAAACTCAGGTAAAAGCGGATCATTTTTAGTTGCATACCACTCTGAGGCCAACTTGGGATAATGAAAGCTTATTGATTCCTCAAATGATATATGCTTTTTTTCAGAGCAAAGCTTGTCAAAATATTTACTTGCATTCCATTCAGCACTATTTAGATATTTGTTTATTCTTTCCAGATTTAATAATGTGCTTGCATTTAGTCTAAAAACTATTAGTTTTAGTATCTTTTTAATATCATTATGTGAAATTTCAGTTTTCTCTAAAAGAATATCATGCTTTCTAATTTTATCTAGACCCTTTTCTCTTACACGAATCAAGGTTAACTCTGATTCTAAAGTTTTGTTTTTTTTCCTATCTGCTTCTACTTTGTCTTTATGCCAATAGACTCCATCATACTCGATAGCTAAATTTATTTCGGGAATATATAAATCAACTTCATAACCTGTAATAACAACTCTATGTTGGATCGTTGGAAATATAATTTTTAACTCTGCTAAAATTCTTAATTCAGGTATACTTGTTTTGTTACTGCATGCATTGCATCCATGATTTTGAATTCCCCTATGATATATTGCTGTTTTCCATTCATGCCCAAAAATACATTTCCACCATACTCTAAACCCTGATCCTGGATGAACGTTATAAGGTGTTCTTTTGCCATTTTTAGTAGGATGCCATTCATTCAACAAATCAGGTCTTAATGTAGCTAAGCAGTTTGATTTTACTATTTTTCGGTTGGCACAAATAGGACACATGCTGCCAGCGGCCCTATCAGCGACTGAGGCTTTCCAGACGTGATCTTCACCTTTGGAACACTTCCACCAAACTCTTTTGTTTGAACCAGGTGTAACATCATAAGGTGAAAGCTTAATATTCCTAACCTTGCACCACTCACCGATTAAATTTGGATTTAAAGTTGCAAGACAATTTGAATTAACAGCTTTTCTCCCTGAGCAGATAGGACACCCGTTTCCCTTCACTCGGTTAACTATACTAGATCTCCACTCATGGTCTTCTCCTTTACTGCATTTCCACCAAACGACTCTCCCCGAACGTGGTGTAAATCTATTTGGATTAAGCTCTCCATTCAATTCGGAATGCCACTCTTTTATTAATTCAGGGGATGATTTTTCAAGGTTATTATTTTTATCGGGCATACGACCAGAGCAATAAGGGCAACCACAACCTTGAGATCTACTTTGTATTACTGCTTTCCATTCGTGATTCTTATCTTTAGGGCACTTCCACCATACTTTCTTTCCTGAGTTTGGTGAAACATCAAAAGGTGTTAAACTTCCATTTTTAAAAGAATGCCATTCTTTCGCCAGTTGAGTGTTGAGCTTTCCCAACGAATTGTTTTTATCTAACTTATTACCTGAACAATAGGGACAGCCCGTTCCACTTAATACATTAGTAGGCCTTGAATCCCAAGTATGACCTTTGGAACACTTAAAAGAAGTTGGGGTGCTATGATTAGTGTAATCTCCTTCTAATGAAATGTTCCTTGAAGCTAATCTATTATTTACAATCTCTTTAGTTAGCTTTTTATTTGGATAGGAATCTCTTCTCATATTGCCTTAAATAACTCCTGAATACCTTTGCTAATACTTTGTTTAGGATATTTGATTCGAGATATTAATGTTTTTTTTTAAAATAGGAAATTTGTTCCAAAAACTCTTTATTATCTTCACATAAAAGGGGCTAAAAATGGGCTATCACAGTTAAATATAATTATAACTCTCTAATAATAGGTAACAATTCAGATAGTAGGTTCGTGATTTAATTTTTGATTTATTGCTGCAATATCAATGTGTTAAAGAGCTCTTAACAATAAAAGAGGAAGAATCCGGCCGTCTCCTCCAGTTATTTACCCCCCCCCTTTTATACTCACCTTCGATCATCAATTAGTGTCTAACTTTTAAACACATTTTCTTTTTTACCCTATTGTTTAAGAAAATTGATTAATCTTTGAACAATTTTAATTCAAATAACTGGCACGGAGCTTGCTCTATATAAGCTAAGGATTAAGGAAAAGGAAATAAGTATGAAGGCAAGTTTTAAATTTGCGATGGCATTGGTTTTAATGTCATTCACCACATTATCAAATGCAACCACTGCGCAACAATGTGTTTTAAGAATTTGTAAGCTAAACCAAACTAATGCTCTGTCTCAACAGCAAGCACTTGGTCAAACAATAGATATTACAACGAAACATAGAAGCCCATTTTCTAAATTTATGGGAAAAGTAGGGAGCGGAATAGGAAACTTCTTTAAAAATGATTTACCAAGTTTCTTTTCAATTGTTGGAAAAGGAATAAAAACTGGTTGGAAAGGAGCCGGTAAAGGACTTAGCACCGCATGGAATTGGGTTGCCAAACCTTTTAGACCAACCTACACCACTGAAACAATAGCCATTCAACCCTCTAAAATTTCTCCTGCGATTGCTGATCACACTTTATCTAAAGCAGAGTTTTATAATGATCAAAATGGTGCTCCAATTCCAGAATTTCAAGCTGTAAATATTTAATAAAGGAATTTATAGAAAAGGATTTATTATTTTAATAAAAAATTTGAGAGTTTCATTTTTATAAAAAATTAATCCAAGAAAAGTATGACTGAGATAAAAGCTAGCATCAAATTATAAAATAAATGGTCAATATCAGTAATAAATATAGAGCCTAATAGACTTAAATTGCAATAATTCTAGCCTGAATTAAACTCATCTCATCACCTAAAGAAAAGAAGACTTATTTGAAACGATTAAATACCTTGGTAATTGGATTTATTTGCTTATTTGGATTTACTTCAAATAGTTTGGCTCAAACTTATTATGATCCCTGTGACTCACACCCAAGTATAGAAAAAGAAAGTAAAAGAATTAAGTTCCTTCGGACTTGCCATAAAAATCAAATTGACCTTTATAACCTATTCATTTTTTCAGGACTTCCAAACATATTAAGAAAAGCGGATGGATCTGCATTCACATTGAGCAATACACACTTCAATATGGTTAATGAGAATTTATTATTACTTGATACTTTAAGCCCAACTAGCGAAAAAAGCATTCTTAATAGTGCCTATGCTGAAACAATTATTTCTCCATATAAAAACACAACAATTGAAAAATCACTCTACAAAGATGAAATCCTTTCTTCATTTAATGAAATAATCAAAGAAAGTAATAATTTAATATTAAAAGATGAACGCGATATAGTAGAGACCCAGCCGGCTACTCTGTTAATCGTTAATAATCATGGAGGAATGGCAAGGCCCTCTAAGCATTTGCCTAAGAGCAATTTAGAACCAATGCTAACCCCACTTACTGGCTTTATGGCAAATATGCCTCATCGAAAGAATGTCGTGGCAGAATTCTTATATAATATCCAAAAACTTTATTACCCTATAATAATACGTCGTTCGGGGGAAAAGTATAAATTTGAAAAGGAATACAAATGGTTCAAGAACTTATTTGAGAAAGATCATCCCTCAAATCTGCATAAGAAAAACCAAATCAGCACTCCCTTAAGGCAAAAAAAGCTAGAACTAGCTGACCTTAAAAGAAGATTTAGCTTAAATAAGAATAGATATAACTCCAAGCAATCGCAATTTGATAACTATCAGTTGAAGTATCAAAACGAATCAACTTGGCATGGCTATAGTGGATATAGCTCAGAAAAACAAATGAATGATGCAAATGAGCTCGAAGCCCAAACCAATGATTTTAGAAATAAGATGGATCAAAATAAGAGCGACGGGCAAAGAACTTATAATGAAATCCAAGACCTCAGACAAAAACTAGAAGATTGGTATCACCCAGAAAAAAATATTGTTTTTGAAAATTACTTCTTAGCTCACTTAGATAGTATGGTAAAAAAAGTACCCTGGGTAGAAAATCACTTACTCCGCCTTTCCTATATGAATGAGTCTTTTAAACGGAAATATATTTCAGACTATGAGCTAGAGATGATATGGGACATGCTAATGGAATTTCACTCATATGAGTATGATAATCAATATCTTACCCCAGGCGATGAGATTCTCCCCAATCAAAATAATCATCTTTACCACACTGATTTTTTAAAGTTGTTAAAAAAACAACCGACTTCGGATGGAGTGGTTAAGATATATGGAGAAGATCAAGTTAAACTGAAGTCTCCCCTTGTTTACATAACTAATTCCTGTTATGACGGTGACCTCCATCAATTAGCATTTAAAACTTACAACATGTGCGGTGCAACCTCGACGAATCACAAGTCTCCCGCATGGACCAACTTGTATTATAATAATTATTTTGACCATATTAGTGAATACTTTAAATTAGATGATCCAGAAAAAGAAAAAAACCTATTTCAAGCGCATCTATTTGCATTAAACAAATCTACCTATGGGAAAGGTATGCTCTCTTCTTCTGCCTATTTAAGAAAATCATTAGGCATTAGACCATATACCCTTGATTACGAAACAAACTATGAGTTCATGCCTTTTAATCCACAATCTGGAAACAAAAATCGCAAGATTGGGAAAATAAAAAAACTTAGGGCCCCTAGTGATTATTTCGACTTTACTGATGAAGTATCAATAGCCCATTTTTTTAATGATTTAATCCAAGCCATTTTTGAATTACGTGAATCCGAAACTTATGTTGCAGATTTGTCAACACCAGAACCAGTTATTGAGACTAAAATAGAGCAAGACCCTGCCCTATCTTGGAATATTATAGAAAGAGATCTCGATGAAGAAAAAACCTCCGAAAAAAAGCGTGCTTTATTAGAGGAAATTACAAATATGGTTATTGATAAATATAAAAATAAATTTGAAACACAAACTAAAAACTTCAATGATAATGGTAAAGTCGGAGTTCATATTAATAATCCTATTTTTGATCAAGACCCATTATTTTTCACAATAAAGGATATGGAAGAGAGAGTAGCTAGTGTCGAAGCTGAAAAAGACAAAGAGAAGCGCCCCCCTACAATTAGTTATGTGAGAGATTTTTATTTTCATAAAGATACTGGTTTGATAAAAGATGCTAGTCTTGAAAACTTAAATATTGAAACCAACCAGATGAATAATTTAACTAAAGATCAATTTAGAGAAGAGATACAGTTAAAGTCCGTACTGCATTATAATCAAAGTCATATTAATAAAAAATACACCAATACATTATTCACTCAAATGAGAAAGAGAAATATTAAATGGATTGATTTACAAAAAAGAGTTGATACACTTTATCACGAAGTAAAAACCAATTGGAGAGGATTCTTCAACGAACTTCCTCACAAAAGACTTGAATATTTAAAAAATGAATATACATATAGACAAGTTCCTAAGGTTGATTTGTATGCAATTCTTTCTGAAGAGGATGACCTTGGTCAAAATGAAAAGATAAGAAAAGTTAAAGCAGCATTCAAAGAAAGGGTCGAAAAAGTTGAAGCAGTCTACGAAGAAAGAATACAGAACTTAAATCGATACCAAAGGGCTAAGAACCAACTGACTTTTGCCCAAAATGAAATTAGAGATGGATTAAGAAATATTAAAAATATAATGAATAAGGATGGTTTCTTCGCTGTAGAATTAGCGTTATTTAACCGCTTTGCCCGTAAATATAACGTTATTGTTGATAATGAAGAAGAAATATCAACTGAAGACAAAGCAAAACTTTTCAAGCTCCAAAAGCTAGTAAATCTAATTGAATGTGAAATTCAAACACTACCAATCAATTCTAATTAAACAAATCTTAACTGGCTGACTACACTTCTTAAAAAATCAGTTTA
>JAOHMI010000039.1 GCA_028101965.1 Bacteriovoracaceae bacterium | reverse complement strand
TTTAATTCGAAAACCACCTTTTCTAAAAGTTATAACAAAGTCTATGTAAAAAACTGGGGAGCAAGAGGAGATAGAATTACCATTGGGCCAATTAAGAAATCTCAATCTGGAAGGTATGTTTTTCAATTAAGTTACAGTAACTTGGGCCACATTAATACTGGAATTACTGCCGTGGTCAAAAGAATTGAACTCAGAGACTATCAGACTAATCGTCTCATCAGAAAAGGTATTATTCAAATGCCACAAAATGATCAAGAAAGATATTGGATTGATAGTAACTTCTTTGAGTTGCCTCTAGATAAGAGAGGTCAGTATAAAATAATTATATCTGATCACTTTAACATGAGCTATTTTTCACATTTCGAAAATTATCTTGATAGAGGGGGGAAAAGCGGATACGACAACCGTGTTCACCTTTCAGAGTTTAAGTTGTTAAAACTTTAAGTAAAATTAAGATAGAGGTTTTCTAATGCACCATCAATTAAAGATAGTCTTATTATTTATACTTTGTTTATCCTATTCAACTGTGAATAGTAATCCATACACTTTCACAAGCCAAAGCAAAGAAAAATTTAATTTAAAAATTGAATTGCTGAAACTTGGTGGAGTTCACTTTGAATACTCCACAACTAGCTCAAGGAGTAAAGATCGAATTTACACCACTCCTATGGTTCTAAAAAAGAATATTTCGCTTCTTCCCTCCAAGTATATTAAATTTGATAAAAATGAATTAACTGGAAAAGAGATTCAAGTTA
Source organism: Bacteriovoracaceae bacterium (assembly GCA_028101965.1). Classification (GTDB taxonomy): domain Bacteria; phylum Bdellovibrionota; class Bacteriovoracia; order Bacteriovoracales; family Bacteriovoracaceae; genus JAOHMI01. Next base: position 23,428 of record JAOHMI010000039.1, on the reverse strand, counting down.
AAGTTAATCCCTCTAATCTTTGCTTTAAAGTTTACCAAGTTAATCCAAGAGAACGGTTAGTCAAAATTTGTCCAAAAAATATTAATGAATACTGGAAGAAACTAACATTAGAAACAGACGCTAAAAATGCTTATGGACTTGGGCAAAACTTTCAAAATCCTGGAACCGCAGATGGAGATCTTGTTGGAAGAACTTGGGACCCTGGATATGATAATCATGGTAATCAGCTTCGCTGGTTTAATGGTGGCGCTAATGGGTTGACCATGATTCCAGTCTTATATGGGCTAGGATCTGGAGATATGAACTTCCTCTTTTTCTACGATAATATTTATAAACAATTATGGAATCTTAAACAAAAACCTTGGTCTGTTGAATCCTATGGAGATCTTGTTTCTGGCTTTATTTACACGGCAGAAAATGTAAAAAAGCTGCGTCGAAAGTATATGGCCCTCGTAGGAAAACCGCTCATGCCTCCAAAGGATATTTTTGGATTATGGTTATCAGAATTTGGTTTTGATAATTGGAGAGAAATCGATCAAAATATTTCCATCTTAAGAAAAAATCGATTTCCTTTAGATGGAGTCTCTCTAGACATCCAATGGTTTGGAGGACGATTTTTTGAAGGCAATGTTGATCGATCTGCCTCTCAATTTGGATCTCTTCGTTTTGATCAAAATGCTTTTCCCAACCCAAAGCAAAAAATAGCAAATTATAAAAAGGATGGTGTTGAGCTCATGACCATTGAAGAGAGTTACGTATCCCAATGGCTTCCTGAGTTTGATCTTCTTCAATCGCGCGAATTTTTGGCCTACAATTGTTCTGGAACCAAAACTAAAGCTACCATTCTCACCGCCAATCCGTGGTGGGGAATTGGGGGAATGATTGATTGGACCAATCCTCAAGCCGGTCAATATTGGCATCAGAGTAAAAGACAAAAATTGATTAATATGGGAATAACACACCACTGGACGGATCTAGGAGAGCCTGAAATGTACAGCGCTGATTCTTGCTACTATGGTTTTCCTGAAATCCAAAAAAACCAACACGGTGATATACACAATATTTTTAATTTTAAGTGGCTTGAAGGTATTGCTGATGGATACAAACGAAATAAATCAACCATTAGACCCTTTTCCATGACCCGATCAGGAACTGCTGGGGTTCAAAGATTTGGGACGGCTTTCTGGTCAGGAGATATTGGAGCTAATATGGGGGCACTAACAGCTCACTACAATGCTCAAGTGCATATGAGTTTTTCCGGCATCGATTACTATGGTGCAGACGTTGGTGGATTTCATCGCCGTCCGGGAACCTTAGACGGTGATGAAAACGAACTTTTTACTCAATGGTTTGCCAATGCCTCTCTTTTTGATTTTCCCATCCGTGCGCATACATGGAATTTAAGTAATAACCTTAAAACAAACCCTGCCCAAATTGGAGACATCAAAAGTAATCTTTTTAATATTCGATTGCGCTATCAGCTTATGCCCTATTACTATTCTCTAGCATACCAAGCTTACAAATTTGGAGACTCAATTATTCGACCTATGGTGATGGAGTTTCAAGTGGATCAAAAAGTCCGAGAAATGGGTAATCAAAAAATGATCGGTCCCTACTTAATGGCAGCGATGGTCGCACGATATGGAGAAAGAGAAAGAAAAGTCTATTTGCCAAAAGGTAATTGGTATAACTTTTATACTGGGACTTTTACTCACTCTGAAGGAGAAAACGTTTCTAAAGTCAGTGCTTTTAGTGGAAATATTTTTCGACTTCCTCTTTTTATCAAACAAGGAGCTATTATTCCTATGACTCCAATTGAAGATGTCATGGAGATGAAAAATATAAGTGGACTAAAAAAAAATGGATCTAATGTTAAAAATATAAATTTTTTAATTTATCCATTTAGTCGTAACAACAAAGAGAAATTTTCTTTTTACGAAGATGATGGAAAAAGTAATGCTTACCAAAAAGATCAATTTCAATTGAGTCAAATTTCTCATCAAACAAATTCAAATAAAGAAATTCATGTCACTTTCAATTTTACAGGAAGTTACAACGGAAAGCCTTCAAGACGAGAAATTACATTAACCTTAATCTCAGAAGTTCCTCTTAAAACTGCGAGTATCAAATCAAGGAATTTAAAAATTATTCGTGAAAGCCTTAACAGATATAAAATTAAATTGGGTAGCCTAGCTAATAGCGGGCTAACTAAGGTTTTAATCAGTTACTAAATAACTAAAACAAGCATTACAATTAAGTAATTTTTTAATCTAAACTGCACCAAAACAATCAGTTGAGTTTGAGTTGTGCATCACACATCTTTTTTGTAAACTATTTAGGTGAAAAAATTAATCATATTTTCAATCCTTTTAGTTTCAAGCCATTTGATGTCTCAAGGATCTCCTGGCCCCATCCCGCAGCAAGGAGTTTACCCCATTGGAAGTGGAGTTAATTCTGTTATGGAACAGACAGTTTGGCTGGATCCTAACACAACCCTTAACCAGCAAGTAAATGCCGTTACTCAAGATGCTCTTCAAATACAAGTCTTTGTCATCCCACCAATTCCTAGTGGAAGTGATTCCAATACCTATACTTCAAACGGAACCCCATTAGTTTCTCCGTCTCCTGGACCAATAAGTAGTTCTTCAAGCTCTAGTACCTCAAGCAGCACTAGCTCAAGCAGCACCACCACGAGCTCGAGTAGTAGTAGCGGTAGTTACCCTGACGATGGAGATAAAGTAGTCTGGGTACACTCCTCTAACAAGACTTTAAATGAAATAGCCATGGGCGGAGGTTCATCTTTTATGGATGCTGCCTGTGAGTCAGAAGCTCAAGGTCAAGGAATTCCTCGCGCTGCTACAGCAAGAGCGATGGTCAATGGAACAGGTTCTGGTTGTAATGCAGGCTTTTCTGGAGGTCTTAATACTTGGACCACTACACCTATCCCAAATAATTTCTTACAAATTAGTCCTGGTAATTTTGAAAACTTATTTGCTTCTGGTCCAGTCCAGCTTCCAAATAACATACAAGGTAACCCAATCGGTTTAGACCGATTTACTGGATGTACAGATCAAGGAGCTCCTAGTTCAGATAACTGTGGAAATTTTCTCAATCCTTCAGTTGGTAGTGTTAGCTACGGAATGGATGATCAATCAAATTGGATGGCAGCAAGTTCGACATCTTGTTCTCCTCTGCTGGCAAAATCTTGGTATTGTGCTTTAGAATTTGATGATTCATCTAGTTCATCTAGTTCATCTAGTTCATCTTCTAGCAGCACAGGTTTTCCTGGCGGTCTAAGCGATTACGTTATTTGGGTCTCGCATGTTAGTGTATGGAATATAGCAGGAATCATTGCCCAAGGTGGTTCAAGCTTTATGCAAAATCGCTGTGTGTGGGAGGCTAACCAAAAAGGGTGGACAAACGCTAATGGTGCCAAAGCAATCATTAACGATGGAACTAAAGCTTGTAAGGACCATTTTTTCGGAGGAAGTGCCGTATGGCAACCAAGGCAAAATGGATCAGTCTTTACTTATGAACAAGTTCACGCCGGTCCTTTTGAATCAATTTTTCCCAGTGGACCAAGTCATACTTGGGTTTCTAGAGATTCAAATGGGGCGGTACAATTAGCTCAAAGAGTTACTGGTTGCGACAATCAAGGAAACGCATCTTTTAATTGTAACAATTGGACATCAGCTAACTCTTCTTTCACTTGGGAGTACGGCAGATCTAACGGCCATCCAAACTCCTGGCTTGAGTTTGTAAACGTTGATTGCGATGCAGCTAATCCTGCAGGATTAGGTTTTTACTGCGCCATGAAATGGGGTCCTTAGAATTATTTTTTAACTGGCAGACAACTCTTCAGGTAATCATGTATACATTTTTATCTTTGTTCCAAGTTTTATTTTTCTACTTTATAGCTTTTTGTTGAAATTTTAATGAGTTGAAATTAATTTACTTTATGTAGCATGAATATCTAAAGGCATGTCCATCAACTGCCCAATCTGCCATTCTAATAATTATCAAAAATGTGGATTATTTTTTAGAAAAAATGATTCAATATATATTCATAAGTATAAATGCAGTAGCTGTTCAAAGTATTTTTCTAATGCAACCTTCTCTGAATGTTATAAACAAAAAAGCGAAGGGTTAATTCTCTCATTTATAAATTACTGTGTTCTGGGAACTCAATTTGAAGAACCGCAATGATTGCTAATGTTGATAGAAAAACAGTTAAGCGAAAGCTTTACGACAACAACCTTCGCCGCTCAATCTAAGCTAAACCCTTTTTAGGCTTTAGGAGCAAGAAGTTTTAGGAGATAAGTTTTTCCATCGAAGGAGTGTACGCTTAGTACATGACTGAGGTGTAAAATCTTTTCGACGACAACCTTCGCCGCTCAATCTAAGCTAAACCCTTTTTAGGCTTTAGGAGCAAGAAGTTTTAGGAGATAAGTTTTTCCATCGAAGGAGTGTACGCTTAGTACATGACTGAGGTGTAAAATCTTTTCGACGACAACCTTCGCCGCTCATAAAGTCTAAAAAGTGAGTTTGGATACGCGTCGCTGATGCCTCCCCCCCTCAAACTCAGTGTTTAAGAAGATCTTAAGCATTTCAGCACACTCATCATTTGAGTTTACTCTAGCAGCAAATATAATAACATTAGCATCATTGTGCTCTCTACATAACCGAGCATCATCAAGAGTTCGACAAAGAGCCCCACGTATTTTTGGATTTCGGTTAGCGGCGATAGACATTCCGATTCCTGATCCACATATTAGTATTCCCTTGGAGGATGAATCATTAGATACTTTATCAACGATTGCTTGGGCAAAGTCAGGATAATCCACACTCTCATCTGAGTACGGTCCCAGATCTTCGATGGAAAGATCGGGAAAATATTCAGTAAGGTGCTTTTTAAGTAAAAGGCCAGCGTGATCGCTGGCCATATAAATTTTATAATTGTCATTCATAATAGAATACCAAAATTAGTATCGGTAATACTCTGGTTTATAAGGTCCTTCTTTTTTAACCCCAATATAATCAGCTTGTTCATCTGATAATGTTTCAAGCTCGACACCAATTTTTTTAAGGTGAAGATAAGCAACTTTTTCATCTAAATGCTTCGGAAGAGTATAAACTTCATTTTTATAGCTCTCACCATTTTTATATAATTCCATCTGAGCCAATGTTTGATTTGTAAAAGAATTACTCATAACAAATGAAGGATGTCCCATAGCACAACCAAGATTTACCAATCTCCCCTCTGCTAAAAGAATAATCTCATTACCGTTTTTCATCGTGTACTTATCAACTTGAGATTTAATTTCTTCTTTTGTATTTCCATAATTATCATTTAAGTAAGCCACATCAATTTCATTGTCGAAATGACCAATATTACAAACAACCGTTTTATCTTTCATTGATTCAAAATGCTTACCTTGAATAATGTCTTTGTTTCCAGTGGCCGTTACCACAATATCTGCTTCAAGAATTGCATCATCCATTTTCTTAACTTCAAATCCTTCCATTGCAGCTTGAAGCGCACAAATAGGATCTATTTCAGTTACGATTACTCGTGCTCCAGCATTTCTCAATGAATCAGCTGAACCTTTCCCTACGTCACCAAATCCACCTACAACTGCAACTTTACCTGCAATCATAAGGTCTGTTGCTCTTCTGATTGCATCCACACAACTTTCACGACATCCGTACTTATTATCAAACTTAGATTTTGTAACTGAGTCGTTAACGTTGATCGCTGTAACCGGAAGAGTTCCATTTTTCATTCGATCATATAGTCTAAGAACACCAGTAGTGGTTTCTTCCGATATCCCCATTAAGTCCTTAATTAATTCAGGGTGCTTATCAAGAACAACATTAGTTAGATCCCCACCATCATCAAGAATTAAGTTGAGCGACTTCCCACCTTCAAAACCAGATAATGTCTGCTCGATGCACCACTCATATTCTTCCTCAGTCATCCCTTTCCAAGCATAAACAGGAATCCCTGCAGCAGCTATAGCAGCAGCAGCGTGATCTTGAGTTGAAAAAATATTACAGCTAGACCAAGTAACATCTGCCCCAAGAGCTTTTAAAGTTTCGATTAATACCGCTGTTTGAATTGTCATATGTAAACAACCAGCGATTCTCGAGCCTTTAAGCGGCTGAGTAGCTCCGTATTCCTCACGTAAACTCATTAAACCTGGCATTTCTGCTTCAGCTAATTTAATCTCTCTTCTTCCCCACTCTGCGAGTGAAATATCTTTAACTTTGTATGGCAGCACTGCTCCTCCTGTAATTGGGCCGGTAGTTTTAACATCCGTAGAATTATTTGTTTCATTTGTAACACTTTGCATATACAATCCTTTTACTATAATTAAAATAAAACCTTTATAACACTGTTTAATAATTTATGGCCAGCTATACTCAACTTACCACATCAGATGTACAGGAAATTATTGATAAATATTTCAATAAAACTTCCGTCGATATCAAAGAAACAGCTACTGGAATTTCGAACTCAAATTATGTCATAAAACTAGATGACCAATCTTCAATAATCCTTAAAATTTCTAATGACAAAGAGCTAACTGAACTCCAAGAGGAAGAAAAGATTTTGCATGATCTTCATCAATCTGGATTTAAATACGCCATTCTCCCTTTAAAAAATAAAATTAAACTAAGCTATTTTTTTTTCAAAGATTGTGTAGGGCAGATTTACCCTTTTATTCCTGGTGAAGTTAAAGAACCTACTAATGAAGTTTGCACAAAAGTGGGTCTGGCTTTATCTGATCTTCACAAAGAACAGTCAACGAACATATCTTCAACTATCAGAAATTATAAGACTATTGGTTACGAGCTGCATTCGATTATTGATTTTGTTAAGTCTTCTGAGTCTTTAGACTATCAAGATTATAAAACAACTTTTCAAAACTGCTTGCCACCCTTGATCATTAATCAATTATTAGAGCTCGATCTCCCTTTGGGAATAATTCATGGTGATCTGTATTATGATAACGTATTGTTTAATCCTGAGAACGAAATCTTAGCAGTTCTGGACTTCGAACAAGCCGGATATGGCCCCTATTTATTAGATTTAGGGATTAGTATTTCAGGAACATGCTTAGATGAATCTAGCCAATTAAGCCCTGAGAAAATTAAATACTTCATTCAATCCTACTCAAAACAAAAACAAATGACCCTCGATGAGAAGAATTATCTTTATGATTATATTATCTTAGGCTTGCTTTCCATCTCTTTGTGGAGGATTGACCGCTTCAATCGAAAAAAAATTACAATAAACAAAGAAGACAGTTACAAAGAACTCTTAATCAGAGCAAACTTATTTGTAGAGAAAACCAAACGTACAGATTTCTTTAAATTAATTTTTGGCCAATAAAATGCTTGATCTTGATTAAAGTTCAATAACTTGAATTTTCAGATAGAAAAAACAAGCAATGAACCGAGTTTTTCATATAGGAAAGCTCTACAGAGAAGACATATATGGAAAACAACAATCATTCTTACACTTTTTTCTTCACTTGTCAGAGAGGTATTGAAGATGAGTTACAAAAAGAAATAAACGAAATTACTAATTCCGAGATCGATTCTTCACCTGCCTTTTGTGGAGTCAAAGCGGTTTTAAGTATCCCCTTAGCGGTTAAGGTGCTTATAAACACAACGATGGCGAATCGAATTTATCTTAAAATTGACGAATTCGAGTTCACAAGAAATAGCGAAATTCCTGAACAAATTGCAAAGATTGATTGGAATGACTACTTTAACGTATCAAAGTCAATTGGAATAAAGACTTCATTTGGGGAAATCCAATCAAAGTTTGCAGATCAATTCAAGTCACCTTTTTTTATCTCTCAATTAACAAAAGATGGCATTAATCAATACTTTGAAAATAAAAATAAAAAAAGAATTACCATTGAGAATAAGAATCCTGATCTCAAAGTTTATCAATTTGTAGAGGGAATTACCAAAACCCGATTTAAATTTATTATTTATGTAGATTTTGTAGGTAAAAACCTTGGAGAAAGAGGATACCGACTTCCACGGCAAAAAGCTCCTCTAAGAGAAACTCTGGCCGGTTACTTAGTCCGTAAAATGCAACTTCAACCTGAAAATCATTTCCTCGATGCTATGGCCGGTTCGGGAACCATGGTAATGGAATACCTAATTCATCGATATAACTTGGGTGGACAATACTTGGCCATTCTTAATCAAAACCTAAACTTTGACTTTGAAAAGCTTAGTTTTTATAGAAAAAATAGGGAACTCCCTGAGCAAGTAAAAGAAATTATAAAAAGGAAAGAAAAACACATTGGTAAAAAATTAAAAGAAATTACGCAAGATAACCATATTTGGGCCAATGATATGGATCCAAAGTGTATCCGAGATATCGTTCAAGCACTTAAACTGTCTCTTCTTTCACCAAATTTAAAAACCTCCAAACAAGATGCATTACAAATTCGACCAGACGTTAATTCAAAGAATTATAAAGTTTTTTACAACCCACCTTACGGAAAAAGAATTGGAGAAGAGGAGCATTTAGCGGATCTCTATTATCAAATTGGGGAGAATCATAAGCAGAATTACCCCGACTCCGAGTTCTATATTATTGCTCCAGAGAAAGAATTCGTTAAAAAAATTCGATTAAAACCGTTTCTTAAGGACCGTATCTTTCACGGTGGTCTTGAATGCTACTTTTATGGTTACTCTATCGATGCAAAAACTTAGGTTATATTTTCAACTATTTAGTATCGTTCGCAAGTTAAAATTGTCTAAAAAATAGACAATTTTTGCCCATGTCTTTTCAATTTACATGGGATGGTAATTCTTACAAACAATATTCGGTTAAACCAAAATCACTTAGATAATGAGGCTATATTTAATCATTAGGAGCAACGGTTATGAACACGAAAAATTTGACGAAGAAATTTAATTTTCTGACTATCATAATGGTCACATTATTTTTAGTCTCTTGCGGGAAAGAGCGTTTAAATGAAAATCGAGATGATTCCGATAAGGCAAACGATTTAACCACTCATCCTGATACAACCGATCTTAATCGACTAAGAAGCCATTTTAGCAAGATATATTTAGCTTCAGGAAATAGACCTGGAGATTTCATCGTTCACTCAGGATCTGACTATACAGGGAATTCAAATTTCGCAACTGGCTTCTCTTTTACTAACTCAGTTACTTACTTGAATGAATTTTCGAGAATACTTAAAGTTGATGCAGTTTCAAGAAAGAATGTCCAGGTAAGAGATGTCGTTAGTGTTTCTCAAGGAACTAATAATTTCACATTTTCACCAACATCAAATTTTGAATTTGGACAACCTTACTATATGGAACATGCTCCATTTGTTAATGAAGCTTTAGGATCAGGCGACCCTTCATTAATCTATCACTCCATTAAAACAGTTAATGTACGATTTAGAGATAAAGTTACAGGACAAGATCACACTATTATTGGAAGCTATATTCAATACTTTGATAATTCCCCAAGCGTTAGTTATTATCAAAACAATAGTAAAGGGTTTGTTATCAGCTCTCAAATCCCTTTCATTGCGAACCCAATTGTGAATGTTAGAAACGGAGTTGTGACTGGAAGGTTAGTTCAATCAGGAAATAGAGAAAACTTTCAAGTTGATGGGATTGATTTCCAAGATAATCAACAACAGCAACCATAGTCATTAATATCATAATGAACTAAACGGTCGCGAAAAATAGTTAAATTAGCTAGGCTTACAATAAGAGTATTAATTCTAATTTGTAATATTTACTATCGACAATTTTTTGAAAAATTATATAACTAAAAAAAGTTATGAATAAGGTCAAAAGTCGATGAAAAAATTAAAAAGTCAGTTATCTAATATCACATTTATAATCACTAGTTTCTTAACTCTTATTTCCTCAATGTCCTACTCACAAATTGACTATTGCAAATACCCCCTTAAAGAAGATGAAGTGGTGACTGATTTTCATGTGGGAGAAATACTAGGCTGTGGTTTCATTGAAGACCCATATTTAATCTCTAATATGTTTTCAATTATCGAAGAAGAATTAAGCGAAATAGAAGGAAATATTAATGATTCAAGCAATGGTCTATCATATGCCTATGAAGCTAAAAATGCCTTATTGTATGCATCATCAATAGATACTGATTTAAGTAATTTAAATATTAAAGAAATTAATAAAAATAAGCAATCAATCGAAAATGATATCATCTATTATACTCAAGAAATTTCCAACCTACACTGTCACTACACCTTATTGATGAGAGTTCTAACTGAATATGCATATTATCCTGAAAATATAGAAAAACTATTAAGTGATGTGGGAAATAAATAATATACAGTGATTAACTTATTCCAATGCTAATAATAGCTTAAAAAATTCTTACTGTTAATTGCTACAAATACTGATGAGTTTAAATTGTCAGTCTGATAAACGATAAACTATAATCTTTCTAAATTAATTCTTAACCAGGAGATTGATCCTATGGCAACCTACCGTTCTGACTTACAAGATATTTATTTTAATCTATTAGACGTCCTTAATATTACCCAATTCAAAGAGTATGGTTTAGAAGCAGAAGATATTAAATCGATTCTAGAACAATTTGATAAGTTTGTTAGTGGTGAAATCTTCCCTACGAGGCAAAAAAGTGATGAAGAAGGAGTCCAATTAATCAATGGCAAAGTCACCGCTCCTGAATGCTTAAAACCAATGCATAAATCATTTTATGAAAACGGATGGTTTGGGGTTGGTATGCCAGAAGACATCGGAGGAACGCCAGTACCTGAAGCTATTTATACCTGTAATACTTCTCTCTCCACCAGCGCAAACTGTGCTTGGGTTATGTATCCAGCACTTTCCAGAGCTGCGGCAAATGTCATTCGCCTTGTGGGGGATGATAAAATGAAACAAACCTACCTTCCACCAATGATGGAAGGAAAATGGGGCGGTACAATGTGCTTAACTGAGGCTGATGCAGGTTCAGATGTTGGAAACTTGAGAACTACCGCCATTCCAACAGATGATGGCCGGTATAAAATAAAAGGTGTCAAAATTTTTATTTCAGGTGGAGAATCGGATCTTTATGAAAATAATATTCACCTAGTTTTGGGCAGAACACCAGATGGTGAAGCTGGCTCAAAAGGAATAAGTCTTTTTATCGTTCCAAGATTTAATATAAATGAAGATGGGTCCAATGGTGAGGCCAATGATGTTGTTTGCACTAAAATCGAGCATAAAATGGGAATCCATGCCTCTGCAACTTGTGAATTAACTTTCGGGACAAATGATAACTGCTATGGATACTTAATTGGAAAAGAGTTTGATGGAATGGCCACCATGTTTATCATGATGAACGAAGCCAGACTATATTGTGGTGTCCAGGGAGAATCACAAGCAAACTTGGCATACGAGTTTGCTCTTCAATACGCAAAAGAGAGATCACAATTCTCCACAGAAATTGCGAACCATCCTGATGTGCAAAAAATGCTCCTCAAAATGAGATCCGTCACTAGAGGTATGCGCAGTTTGTGCCTGTATGTTGCAACACTTTTTGACCATGCCAAAACAGATCCTGAGCTTGAACAAATTATTGGATTACTAACTCCTATCGCTAAGGCTTATTGTTCAGATCAAGGATTTAACATGAGTGTAGAAGCCGTCCAAGTTCATGGTGGGTATGGTTATTGTACTGAATATGGTGTTGAGCAATTTGTGAGAGATACTAAAATCGCTACCATTTATGAGGGAACAAACGGCATCCAGGCAATAGACTTTATAATGAGAAAAGTATTAAAAGATCAGGGAAAGGCTATAACAAAGCTCCTAGGTATGATTCAAGAAAGCATGAAGTCTGCAGAAGGGTTGGGTTTTGAAAATGAAATCGATATCTTTAATAATGTCTTGGGTAAAACCCAAGCCATCCTCAAGCTAATTCAAGAAAAAGCAGTGGCCAAAGAGTTTAATAAAATTCTCTTTTTCGCGACCGACTTCCTTCATTACTCCTCTCAACTAGTAGTAGCTTTTAGACATTTGGAAAATGCAAAGATTGCAAAAGGTAAAATTGAAAATTCTTCAAACCAAGATGAAAAAGATTACCTGGAAAGTAAGATAATTGACTTCAAATTTTATGTGGGGCAATTTTTACAGCAAAATATTTCCCTAGGTGACTCTATAATTAACAATGAGCAACAATTTTCTTCTCTTAAGTTTTAGTAATTATGTGGTATGATGGTCGGGATTAAAATTAAAACTTAAAGGTTAACACAGTGAAAGAAAAAATTTTTGGGCTTATGGATGATTTTTCATCCCAGGCTCATGGCGCATCTGGCTATGACCAGGATAAGCTCTTTATTATGGGGAAGAATGATGAGCTCTTTCTCCCCTTGTCTTTTCTCGTCAAAAAAACTGAAGATATTAAAGATGTTAAAGACTTACAAAAAGTAGGCTTTGTTTGCTCCTCTTATACATACTTTGAATTTCTTCCTTTTGAGGCGTGGTATCAAAAGACTTTTAATAAAAAACTCATGGCCAAAGATAAGAAGATGATCAAAATTGTTCATTTTCCCGACCAGGCTAAAATCTCCGAAACGGTATCTGTCGTTAACCAAATCTACGAAATACTTAAGAAAAGCCATGTCATCATGAATGGTAAAAATCTGCCAGTTCAATTAGGGGAATGGTATGCTAAATTAATTTTTGGTTTGCATCAAATTAAATCATCCTCTCAACGTGGTTTTGATTTCTACACTGAAAATAATAAAAAAGTGGAAGTGAAAATTGATTGGCATGATGCTACTGGACCCAAAGGGGTCAAAATCAAAAAATCTCTCATTGAACTTTCTGATTATACGATAATTATGTATGTGGCCAAGAACTTCACCATCAGAGATATAATCTTTTTAGATTCTGATTTTATCGTAAGAAAATATTCAACAAAAGGGCATACAATTTTTTTGAAGGATAGTGATGTAGGGAATTACTTTTTTTCTAAAAGTGATAAACATCTTTCAAAAGTTGTTAATACCGTAGCATTGATGAAATTTTCTTCACCCAGCTTTGCAATGAAATTATCCGGTCGACTAAAAGATTCTTAGAACCATTTAAAGAGGTCAAAGTTTAATTGATAAACATCTTTATTACGTGATTTTCCCACAATTTCTTCCACTTCTTTTAAAAAAGCAGTAAATAAAGTTTGTATTTTTTCAAATGCCTCCTTGTCGGAAGTAAAGGTTACAAGTAAAGATTGTTTTTCACCTTCACTCGTCTCTAAAAGTCTTGAATTAATTTTTGTTTTTAAGATTGCTTGATGAGTTCTCATTAAAGGATGAAGTTTTCCGTAATGCAAATGGCTTTGAACAATTTTTACCACTTCAAAGTTTTCATCGAGTTCAACTAACTTAGCTTTTTCTAAGGTTTTCAATACTTGAATTAATCGATTTCTTGAGATCCCCAATTTTTCACACAACTTAAAAGGATAATTTCGAAAATTATCAATATCCATTCCCAGATGGACAAACAAACAGATTGGATCAAGCAAATATTCCATTTCAGCATTTATTTTATCCGTTTGCACCTCAGCTTCTTGTGCACTAAGTTTATTTTCATTTTGGGCTGATTTAATCCTCTTAAATAAGTGCTCTTTTCTTTCTCCAAGCTCGGCCTGATCATGCGCCTTTAATAATTGTAGATAATCAATTTCAGTGGAAGAAAAATCTAAGTATTGAGCAATTGAGAATAGATTATCATCTCCTAAATGAATTTTCTCTTGATTAAAGAATTTAGAAAGATATGTGGGTTGAATTCCCAATCGGTCAGCTAAAACCTTCATTGTAATAGACTTATTAAGCGATCGAACCTCTTTGATTCGATCACGGAGAATACTTTTATATTGGATCGACTCGTAGATCATTTATGGCCAAGGCTCTTGATCAGCACATTCGTAAATTACTTTTGGAGATCCTTCCACATTTGTCATTGCCAATGATGCCTCTATTTCAAATTTGATCGGCAGTTGCAAAGAAAGAGGAAAGAAATTACTAAATAAAACTGTTGCCCCAAAATCACTTTGGCTTTTCTGGCCGATTGAGAAGACAAAACCCTCATGGAAAATTAGTAAATCCCCAGCATGCACATCCCATTCTCCTCTTAGCTCAATACATTTATGTAGATAAAAATCTTGCTCATTCGGATGGTAGAATTCTTGATATTTACCTTTATATGACCCGTCTTTATTTAAACCTAAAGTATAAGTTATCGAGTACTTTTTACCATTTATTTCTACTTTCTTAGCTAGTCCATTTCCAAGAAAGCGATAGATGTATTCTGGGAAGTCTGGATCATCACTTACATTTTCCTTTTTCAATAAAAATTGCTCATAATACTGACGTGCTTGGCCAGGTTTATTAGGAAAGTCAGGCAAATCAGGAAGCTCTCTTGTTTCTGTTTCAGGGAGACATAATGAATCCAGAGACGAGCATTCATCAGGAGTATTATCTGAGGAGCCACTATTTCCTGGGCCACTTGTATCTTCCTGGCAGGATAGAATAAATTGCGATAAGCATAATAAAATAATGAAACTCTTAAACATTTCTCTCTCTCCTGAGTAAACTACGGCGTAGGGTCCATTTGTAAAATTTGACTTAAAGGTGATTGATAATTCAGCAAAGGTACAATTTTATTTTTTAAGTTACCCAGCATCATAAATGAGTCAGAACGGATCTTAAGATAGACTGATTCCATTTTAGATTTTTCGTCAATCATCAGGCTTGCAAAATAACCTTCATCTTGCTGAAAAGGACCGTACATAAAACTTCTAAAACCAGTTTGCTTAGAGGTGAAAATTTTCTGCTTTGAAGTTAATTGCAGAACAGAAACAGGATTTGATTTAGAATCATTAAAATTTAAGTTAATTCCAACTATTTCACCAATCTTTCTTTTTGAAGTCTTATCCTCATTCATGGAATACAACTCAAACAAATTAGAAGATTTCTTTTTCTTGATTAAAATACACCTCTCCCCTGATTTCATAGAGAAAACTTGACGCTTAATTTTGCTAGGAATATCACATATAAAATATTGTTTTTTCGCGATTAGAAATGGTTCAATTTCTAAATTTAAAAAATAAGGATTTAAATATTTATTTAATAATTGATCCAGGAAATTCTCACTCATAATACCATTTCCACTATGAGGAAAGCCAAACACATGCCCAATTTCATGAATTAAGGTATACTCAAGAATTTTTTCATTTTCCCAAGCACGAATAATAAGATTTCCATTGTTTTGATACTTATGAGGTCCTTGGTCAGACGAAATATAAATAAACCCCTTCCCTTTTAAATTCTCCTCATCATAACTCTGACGGACACTCACACCTATATACTTTATAGGATTTTTTAAATAATCAATTTCATTTTTATTTAAAGTTCCATAACCGAATTTAAAAGCAACATCTGTATTTTTACTACATGTTACCTGGCTAATCTTTTGCCCACCTAAAATAAAACGACCAACTTTGTTTTCATCTTCAATTTTAGAAAATTCTTTTTCCCAATAGTTAAAAGCTTTTTTAATAATTTTATGGATTCGATCCTCAGACATTGAAAAGCTAGAAGCATCATATTGAATGCAGTATCGAATCAACTTTGTATTTTTAATAAACCATGAGTTATGGGCATCCTTGAATAATTGTCCTCCTGAACTAACCCATCCAGCGAAACTTGAATTCATTAATAAGAGTAGTGCCATTGCAAAAATTCTCATATGTTATTCCTTTATTTAAAATCTTCAACTCTAAAAATATTTGTGTCACTAAGTCTAAATCTCAGAACCTGCAATTGGGCACTCAGTTTACTCGAAACCGTAAGAACAAAAGGTTCGAAATGATCATAGTTAGTAAACTTAGCCTCTCCCAATACATTTAAAACTCTTATTTTCCGAGTATTCCCTGTTAAATGCCCTACGGTCATTAAACTTTCTTTTGAACCATTAATTATGAACTTAAGATCATAGCCAATCTCACTCTCAACCCAAGCAAAGAACTCAGAGAGGTAGTTTTTATTTTTCCTCTCAAATAACTCAGGGGTGTACAATTTAATACTACCCGCTTCGCTAATGACTTTTACTAAACTCTCACTACAAGACTTTGTTTTTTCAACAAAGTATTTATCTTGAGTCTCAATTAAAAGATCGCAATATCCATTTTCGCAAAGCAGCTCGTAATTATCGACAGGTATATTCAGCAAAGATTCATACTGACAATCATGGTAGCTAGTAAAATTTTTATTTTTAACTAATTTTTCAAATTTTTGAATAAAGCTAGTTTTATCATCCATTTCATAGGCAAAAGATTGGGTACAAATAAATATAACAAATAAGACTCTTTTCATGGGACCGCCAAAATAGCATTGCTTATTGGGCCTGAAAAGAATAATTGCACTAAAAGTACAATTAAAAGTGGATTCTTCTACTTTTATTTCATCAATTTTTTTCTCTGAATTTACTAAATTTAAATCAAGAAACTTTGGACCGATGATTCTCATTATTTTGGGTTCCAAAAAAGAAACAAAAAAGCCGAAATTTTTCGGAAAGAAAAGGAAGAACTTATGAAATTACAATTATTAACTATTGCAGCAAGTCTATTATTTATTGTGGCCTGTGAAGTAGAAGTTGAAGGGGACTCAAAGTCTAGTTCAAGTAGAAGCGAGACTACTCCTCCTCCAAGCAAACCACGTGCACCAGAATCAAAACCAAACAAATATGCAAAAAAAGACATTGTGGGTGAATGGATATCAGATTGCTATGATTACGCCGGTGCAAACATTATTAAAACGATAAAGTTTAACGAAAATGATCAATTTGAAATAGTTGAAGCATACTACTCTCCTGGAGTTGAATGCCATGAAGACTATTACCAGTATGATTCAATTACTGAAGGTAACTATAGTTTAAAAAATGTGGTTAATAAAAATATTTATGGAATCGATATTACCTATGAAGATTCTAGCGATACTTTTTATTATTCTTTGATGATCAATAAAAAATGGCTCAACTTGAGCAATTCCTTTTCACACACACCCGAAGTAAGGGTGATGACATTTGAAGAAAATCAAAAAGCCTATCGACAGTAGAATGACTCATTAGAATGGGGGCTTTATGCCCTCATTTTTCACAAAGGAAAATTTAACATGAAAAAAATAATCTTAATTATTTTAATAATTGCATGCACAGCATGTTCATCAAAAAGAGTTCCACCAAATGCTTGTCACATGAAGCAAAAAGAAAAAATTAGTATTTTGGATCGAGAATTAAAGTTTAAAGGAAACGTAGTGCGCTACGAAGGTGATATGAGCAGTTGTCTTTTTTTAGTCTTTGGATGTCGATACATTGAAACAAAAATCGATAAAAAAAATAATATTATTTTAAAAACTGGAAGAATTTTTAGTTCAGAAAGAAAAGTAGCGAAACTTGAAAAAGATCGAATTAAATATGAAAAAACGATTTTTAGTAATATTGCTGATATTTCCAATATGCAAATCTCAATAGAAGACAAGAAAGTTTACTGGAAATCTGAATCAAAGGCTTTGCAAAAATTTTCGCTGAACAAAAGATCCAAAGGCTCTGGCAGTATAGATATTAACTCAAGTTGTAATTACCGAGAAGCTGCGATTGGATCTGTCACTCTCTTAAGTGCAAGAAACCTAGGCATTTAATTTATTTATGACCCGATTAACCTCAGTTCGCGGTTAAAAATTAATGATAATAAGCAGATACTCCTGAGTTTGGAGAAACAAGAAGCTCTAGGAGAAGGATTTTATTATTGAGGGAGCATACAAAAAAGTATGTGCACCTGGCTTCGCCTGGCATACATACTGCTTATTTGGTTTTCGATAACCGAAAACCAATAATATGGATAATAACCGAGATGATAAAAGT
Source organism: Bacteriovoracaceae bacterium (assembly GCA_028101965.1). Taxonomy (GTDB): domain Bacteria; phylum Bdellovibrionota; class Bacteriovoracia; order Bacteriovoracales; family Bacteriovoracaceae; genus JAOHMI01. Next base: position 5,464 of record JAOHMI010000039.1, on the reverse strand, counting down.
CTTCAACGCCGAGATTCGACATTTATTCCAAACTCAGGTTGATTAATAATTTGTTCCAGTATAAGGCATCATACACATCCACTTAATTGTTGAACTAGCGGCACAGGTACTAGAATAAGAATGCATATAATTTGCTCCGGTTCCAGTCCCACCTCTCATATGGTTCGATCCACCAGTGCTGTCTGTCCAATTAATACAATTAGACATTGTATTAGCATCATTGCCGCACCCAGAAGCAAAATCATTTGCACCTGCTCCCCCCATATCACCTAAACCTGTATTTGGTCCATTTGGCCAAAGAAGAGTTGGACTACCTGCGACCTGGGTGAACATGCCGTATTGATTGGGAGTCCAAATCATACCAGACCCACTAAAGCCTCGAGTGCAGTTATGCCCCACCCCCGAAACCAATGCTTTTGCAGAAGAAAAGTTTCCCCAATAAAGGGAATTCGATGCATCCGTCTTACACATGTTATCCATTTTTGTAACACCTCCTTGTGAAATAATGCCACCAAGGTTGCTTGGAGTGTGTCTTCCCCACATAATATAATCCCCTGCTCCAGGGAAACCATTACTCGTAGAAGTAGTTGATGAACTACTACTCGTTCCTCCCCACTGTAATGCACAGTAATAGGACATTCCTGAATGAGAGTTAAAACTCGCACTTTGAGTAATAAACCAATTAGTTGCTTGCTGAATGGATGTATAACTTGTTGTTCCTTCCCAGTTAGCAGAATTATTATTGGGATGACCTAAATGATAACCACTGTTATTACAACCAACAATTAATCTCTTGCTAGAAAGGTGATTTCCAAAACGATCTCTCGTTGCTGGAGAAGTTGGTCCCATATTAAAAAACATATCCCAACCTCCATTATAAATAGATTCCCATCCAACACCGCTATTCATTTGCCAAACTTTTGCTCCTCCGCTAAATCCCCGGCGGCAATCCAATGAACCTTTTGAAATTAGAGCTTTCGCGGTGGTTGTTCCGGACCAGCCTGATGCCATTGCTTCTGCTTCACATTGAGCATCAGCCCCAGCCACATCTCCGGATCCAGCAAAAGATGAACTATTATGATTTGCACCAGCAATCCAAAGAACATGGTCACCCATGGCAGGGCTTGTTCCTGAAGAAGTTGAGGATGATGAAGATGTTGTTGAAGTAGTTGATGATGAAGAAGAGCTTGAAGAAGATCCCCATTTCATTCCACAATAAATATAATAGGCACCAGGAGTTGCACAAGTTATTGCTGGAGGTTTTTGTATAAAATCAATATTAATGTTTGTATTGCCCGGAGTCGAAATGCCAATATACCCACCACCAGTCCAATCATTACATGAAAAAGATTGTGTGTAATCTCCCCGATGACAAGCAGTAATAAAATTTGACGAAACAATGTTCCCAGACTTATTTCGAATATGGTTAGGGGCAGGACCTGTATCCATAAAATCAACCCAATCTGTTGGATTAAGTAAGTTAAATGTCCCACCGGATGCAGGTGTATAAACACCGCTTCCTCCAGAAAATAATCTTTTGCAGCCTTGATCAGGTGCACCTAGAAGCCCTTTCGCATTTGCGGCATTTGGCCATCCCATGCTAGTAGCTGTTGTCACACAATGGCCATCAGTGATGGTCCTCATGTTTGCAGATCCACCTGCATCAGTCAGAGTTGCGGTTGTAAAATTAGTATCACTTATCCAAATAAGATGGTCATTCGAACTACCTGGAAATGAACCGGATGAAGAGCTACTTGAGGTTGTGGTTGAAGACGAACTTGACCCCGAACTTGAGCTAGTGGGTCCAGGCGAAGCACTTACTAAAGGAGTCGATGGATCAGTATAAACATTCGGGTCTCCCCCAGAAGGAAGCGGAGGAAGAACGACTTGATGAATCTGCAAAGCATCTTGAGTAACAGCATTTGTCTGCTGATCAATAGTTGTTATAGGTTGCAACCAAACATCTTGTTCCATGACAGATACGATTCCAGAGGCAATAGGATAAGGCCCGGTCGGAGGAATCGGCCCAGGGGAGCCTTGAGAATAGATTTGCTTTGGAAAAAAACTTAATAATAAGAAAATAATAAATAGTAAATTTATATTGAGCTCTTTTTTCACTTTATCCCTGAATCGATGAGTCGCTGAATTATAAATAATAAATTGTTAGTTTATATTTTTCGTATTTTTTGCACCTAACTCACGCAGTTCTTCAACTTTAGAAACTAAATTTCCTCGTCCCTCTTCAACTTGCTTTAAGCTTCGATCAAAAGTTAAGCTAAGTTTATCAAACATTTCTTGAATTTTTTTTAAGTCAGTATAATGAGTCGAGAACTTATCGTAAAGAGCCCCGGCTTTTTCAGCGATTAACTGAGAGTTTTCATGAGACTGATAAATTTTCCAAATACTATAGGAATTTTTTAAAATTCCCATGAGTGATTGAGGTGTTGTAAGTAAAATATTTTTTTTCCAAGCATAATCAATGACATCAGGACAATAAATTTGAATAAATGAGTAAATTGCTTCTATTGGAAAAAACATAATCGTATACAAAGGAGAATTCCCATCGATGGAATTTTGATAAGATTTAGAAGAAAGCTCATTGATATGATTCCTGATGGATTTTTCAAATTTCTTAATTAAATCTCTGGTTGGATTATGATCCTCAGTAATTAAACCTCGATAGGCATTTATGGGAAATTTTGCATCGATGATAAAGTTCTTATTGTCCGGAAGCATGATGATTACATCAGGTTTTAGATTCTGCCCATCTTCACCTTTACTTAATATCCCTTTTCCTTCTCTGAGATAATTTTGTCCTTCAATTAATCCAGAGTTTTCTAAAATTTTTTCGAGAATAACTTCTCCCCAAATTCCATTTTGCTTTATATTCCCATTAAGAACATGCACTAAAGAACTTGTTTCCTCTTTTAACAACTCTTGAACTTTGTTTAACTCAATTAAGTGTCTAGAAAGATGGCTTCTTTCCTTTTGATCACTTTCAAACGTAAATTCAATTTGCTTTTGCAAGGAGATTATTTTCTCATTCAAATTTACCGCTGATTGCAAAAATTGATCATAAGAGAGGTACGTCTGTTTCTTTTGTTTAAAACCAAAGATTAAAAATAGAATTACTATAAAAAGAACGACTATAATACATAATATGATAATTTCGAGTGTGCCCATTTAGACACATTTTACTTTAACCATCCTTAATTTGCCAACTTTCAATATATATTCTGACCCCGATTCAATTGATAAGAATTGCTCCTTAAAAGCAGTCCCGTCAACTTTAACTGCATTTTGTTTCATAAGCCTTCGAGCTTCTCCATTAGATTTAACAAATTTAAGGTCTGAAAATATTTTAATCAAATCAAGCTCTTGAGCTGCTAGCTCAAGTGTTTGCACATCATCTGGGATTTTATTTTTGGAAAAACGCGCTTCGAACTTGTCTCTCTCTAGTTTTCCTTCTCCCGGATAGTAAATTTCAACCAGTTCCTGAGCAATTTCTTTTTTAGCTTCCATTGGATGCTTACTGCCAGACTTTAAGCCCTCCACAACTTCAAGGATTTCTTGGTGTTTTTTACGAGAAAGGAGCTGATAATATTTAATCATCATTTCATCAGATATGGACATTACTTTGCCAAAAATATTTTCCGCACTTTCATTAATGCCAATATAATTATCTAATGATTTACTCATTTTATTAATTCCATCTAATCCTTCGAGAATTGGCATCGTCAAAATAGCTTGAGACTCTTGTCCATAAGCCTTTTGCAGGTCACGCCCAACCATTAAATTAAAGGTTTGGTCAGTTCCCCCTAACTCAAGATCAGATTTAAGGGCGACAGAATCATAACCTTGAAAAACAGGATATAAGAACTCATGTAAATAAATCGCTTGATCAGCGGCATATCTTTTTGAGAAATCGTCGCGCCTTAAAATTCCTGATACAGTTACCTGTGAAACTAATTTAACAATGTCAAAAGGAGTTAACTTTGCAAGCCAATCATTGTTAAAAACAACTTTAGCTTTTTTCATATCTAAGATTTTTCCAACCTGATCCTTGTATGTTTGAGCATTCTCTATGATCTCTTCAGAAGTTAAAATTGGACGTGTTTTACTTTTTCCAGATGGATCACCAATTCGTGCAGTAAAGTCTCCTATTAAAAAATATATTTCATGACCAAACTCCTGCAGCAAGCGAAGTTTATTTAAGACTACCGTATGTCCTAAATGAATATCAGGTCGACTTGGATCAGCTCCAAACTTTACTCTTAATGGTTCATCTTTTTCATAACTTTTTTTTAACTTTTTTATAAAGTCATCTTCTGGAATGATTTCAAAAGAACCACGCTTCAATTCAGCAAATTGCTCTTCTGGAGTAACATTAATTTTACGTCCCATAATATTTCCTTAATAGTGACACATTTTTGATTTAACACGATCTAAAACTTCCCTTGCCACTAAGCGAGCTTTGCTAGCACCATCTGTTAAAATTTGATCTATTTTAGACTTATCATCCATTAGTGCATCGTATTTTTCTCGTTGAGGAGCTATCTCTTTATTCATAACTTCAAAAAGTTCTTGTTTGGCGTATCCCCATCCCAATCCTTTTCGCAGCCTTTTTTCTAAATCAGATATCGCTTCAGCCCGAGCAAAAAGTTTATAAAAATCCATCACCAAAGAGCTATCAGGATCCTTTGGAGCTTCAGCATCAGTAGAATCTGTTTTGATTTTGTTAATCAATTTTTTCAATTTTTTTTCTGTAGAAAAAAGAGGAATTCCGTTATCATAGGATTTCGACATTTTTCTTCCATCCAATCCAGGGATATAACCAGTCTTCTCATTAATAAATTCTTGAGGTTCTCGAAAAATATCATCCTTATAAACCTCATTTATTCTCTGGGCAATAGAACGAGCTATTTCAATGTGCTGAATCTGATCTTTCCCCACAGGAACTTTATGTGTGTCAAATAGTAAAATATCTGCTGCCATTAATATGGGATAAGAATACAGCCCCATATTTACACCATAATCCAAATCACGCTTATTCTCTTGATTCGTTTGTAAGATAGCTTTGTAGGAGTGAGCCCGATTCATATCTCCCTTAGGAGTCATACAAGCTAACAACCAATTAAGCTCAAAAACTTCTGGTATATCGCTTTGTCGATAGATTACACATCTCTTTGGATCTAATCCACACGCCAACCACGTTGCAGCAACTGAATAAACATAATGATTAAAGGATTCCGGATCACGCATTGAAGTTAATGCATGGTAATCTGCAATAAAGTAGTAAAAATCTGTATTTGGATTTTCTTTCACAAATTTAATGGCAGGCTTAATCGCCCCTAAATAGTTGCCAATGTGAATATCATTAGTAGGTTTTATTCCAGTTAAAATAACTTCTTTCATGAATTCCTCAAAAGATGCTTAAGTATAAACCAAATATGTTATCCAATCT
>JAOHMI010000038.1 GCA_028101965.1 Bacteriovoracaceae bacterium | reverse complement strand
GAATTAAATAATTCACACTTTCTTCTATTGCATCGTTGGCTTAATAATAAGCATGTTCGCACTGTCTGGGATGGCCCCCAATCTTCTGATGCTATTATTAAAAAATATCAAAACCAAATCTATTCAAGTCATATCTTTTCATTCATAGTCTTTTGGAATGATACTCCCTTTGGGTTTATTCAATCATATCATGCTTGTAAAGTTGAATCAGGTTGGTGGGAAGATGAACCTATTGGCACATGGGGTGTGGATTTCTTTATTGGAGAAGTGAGTTTCTTAAAAAAAGGTCATGGATCAAAAATCCTCACTCAGTTTACGGATGATTTATTATCAAATCCAAATATTAAAAAAATAATTTCCGATCCAAGCCCAAGTAACAAAGGAGCTATTCGCTCCCTTCAATTAGCTGGATTTAGAAATCAAAAAGTTATCAAAACTCCTGATGGCAAAGCCTTATTAATGACTAAGCTCAAATAAAGCCTATCGATCATAAGAATTCAATAAGTCATTAAATACTTGAAATTCCTTCTTAAATAAAGCTTTCTACCTAAACCAGCAGATTAATTTTTCGTAAGTCATTAGTTTTAGGAAACATCAAAAACACAATTATAATAGTAGTTACTTAATGATTTAGGGGGAATTACAAATGGGAATCATCAATCAAGTTTATACAGTTATTATAAAAAGATTTTTGCAAATTAATTTAAGTCTTTTTGTTCTCTCAATTACTTTTACTGCGAATTTAAGTGCTCAAAGTATTATGAATTTAGTTCCCGAAGAGAACACATTAACAAAAAATATTAGAGTAGAAAATAATGCTTCATTGGAAGTTCCACTTAAAAACCAAAATTGGTCAGACAATAATCAAGAAAATTTATCTAAAGATTTAAATGATAATCAAAATGAATCCTTGCAGTGCTCGAATGCACTAATTAGCTCCACTCTGCTAATGCCTTTATCTTCAAATGGACTCCCCACTCTTCCTTTTTCTGAACAAGAGTGCTTGAATACATTACCAAATGGAGACTTAAGGTGTAACGATTTAGCAGATACAGCAGGGTTAAATTTGAACTTAGAATTCTTTATGGATACAGATGTAAATGGTGAAGTCATTTGCGGATGTAAATGTGCTGAACCGGTCATAGAGCCCCCAGTTGGCCCATCCGATTGTGCAATTGATTTAGCAAATGATCTCGAGGGAACTGATTTCTCTGAATATGTGATTACTCCTGATGCTCATATTTTAATTGGTTTAAGTGATAATCCGAATGCTGATCCATCCACAGGGGTAGGTTGTGAGAACGTAGACCAAAACAGATGCGGAGATATTGAAGAATACACAGACATAGAATTAATATTAGTTCCAGTTGAGTTCAATGGAAGGATTTGGTGTTCTTGCCAGTGTGCCAATGATTCCTGTGAAACAGATACAAATTATCAATCTGCCATAAATTATAGTGAATTTGGTTTAGGAACAAATGAAGATCCGTACCGTATCCATACGGCCAAACAGCTGGGTAGTATTGCTAAAGATAGTTCAGCTTTTAGTCAGAACTTTAAACAGTGCCGAGATATCTCTCTGGAGAACTATTACTCCTTACCAGATTATCCAAATTTTACCATCGGTAGCTGTCTTACTCCTTTTTCAGGTACCTATGATGGTAGAGATTATGAAATATCTCATTTTACTTATGATAGTACTGATGATGCCTATATTAATCCTTGGCTAGATGATGGAATTTTGGATTCTGCAGGAATACTTATTAGAGATAATACCAACTGCGTTGGACTATTCGGTCAAATCGAAGCAGGGAAAGTAATGAATGTAAATTTGGAGAATACGAAAATCGATCTCCAGTATGATGGATCTTGGCGGTTTCATATAGGTCAGTTGGCGGGTTTAATGACCAATAATTCAAGAATCTTCAACAGCTCCACAATGGGAACAATTAAAATTTTACATGGAGTTTATGTTGGAGGAATGGTTGGTTCAATGCGATCTGAAAGCTATGTTGAAAATTCTGAAAGTAACTTCTTATTGGTCTCTACCAACCTTAGTGAATATACTGAGAATCATTTGGCAGGAGGCTTTGTTGGAAATATGAGAGATAGTTCTAAGATTATAAAGTCAAAAGCGTCTGGTAATATTTACTTTAGTGGTGAAGCGTTTTTTGGGATAGGAGGGTTTGCCGGGAGCATGAATGATGAATCTTTAATTGAGTGGTCACAAGCTGATATTGAAATTTCAGGAGGGACGATACTAGAACCTGATTATGCTCAAAATATAGGTGGTTTTGTTGGAAGCATGTACGAGCAATCGAATATTAAAAATTCTTATTCTACAAATAGTATAAATGCTGTCGCAGTTAATGTAGGGGGATTTTTCGGAGGGGCATCGGACAATGCAAGCATAGAAAATTCTTATGTTAAAAATCAAAATATAGAGGGAAGTTGGAATGTAGGAGGTTTTGGAGGCGCTTTATCTAGTAGCTCAGTGGTTAAAAACTCTTTTTCCATTAGCAATGAAATTTATGGCGCACTTAGTACAAATTATAATTTTGGAGGTGTCTCAAGCGCTGGGAATGTATCGATTGTTAACTTTCATTATTATAAAAGCTCTTCTCAAACCTGTTTAGAGAATGGAACTCCCTGTGATGACTCAATTTATGGTGAAGCACATGCAAATCAAAACTATTTTTATGATAATAGCAATAACCCCTTAGATACTTGGATATTTGGACCCACAGGATGGACCTTAAACTCCAATGGTCTCCCCACCATTGACTAGATTTCATACCGGTTAATAATAAAGAGTAAGAAAGATAAAAAATTAAAAGGAGAATAAATGAAAATATTAATTTTAATTTTTGTAATAAGTCTATCAAATGCATTTGCAGAGTCGAGGCTAAAAAGAATAATTGATCGACAACAAAGTGATACGGTATTTTTAAAAAGCCATTTCCAATCTAAAATAAAATGCGTTGAAGAAGAAGACTCTTCAACGGTAGAGGTTCGTGGAAGATATTTAACTAAATGTATTGGTATGAGCTTATTAAGGTTTTATGGTCGAGATGCAGTTTTCGCAAAAGAGAAAAATGTCTTATTAAAATCCCTTCAAGCATTAATTGGCAGAGAAGGAAGATTTTCAGCATGTTTGTCCAAGGTTGTTGATTCAAATCAGCATAAAGAGTGTGGAATAGACAAAAACAGAGATAGATTAGAAATGATTACGATTCTTAGAAGAGCAAGGAAGAAAGAATAAAGTAATCAAAAAAAATAGATTCTATAATGTTTTTTATTTATCTAGATAATAATTTTTCGCAGTTTTAATAAACTCCTTAACCCGTATTGGCTGATTTTTTGTTGGAGGATAAAGAATATGAGCATTTTCACTTTTTGATTGCCACGATGAAATAACCCTTATTAACTCTTTACTATCAATAAATTTCTGACAAACAATATTGGGCAAGACTGTGATTCCATCTCCATTTAAAGCCATTCTTAAAAGCATGGGTAAACTATCAGTCACTAAAATTGAATCCAATTCTATTTTAGCTTTTATAAATAGTTTTTCTAAGGGCTTAAAAGAAAGAAATTTATGATTCGAAAGATCTTCTAAACTATTTGGTATTGAGTATTTATCTATGTATTTTTTTGAACAAACTAAAATGAACATTGTGGGAACAAATTTTTTCTGAATCATAGTAGAGTCTTCTAATTTACCGGCCCTAAAGGCAACATCAATATTTTGTTTAATTAAATCGACATATTCATTTGTAATGACCATATCGAATTTTACTTTTGGATACTTCGAATTGAACTCAGAAATGATTTCGACTAGAGAGTACTGCGCAAAGGAGTCAGAGGTTGTCACCCGAATAACCCCTTCTAATTCATTCTTATTATCGCTAACCCTGACCAATTCGTTATTTAACTCATTTAATACTTTTGAAACATTTTGATAAAACTCTTCTCCAACGCTTGTTAAAGAGACCTTTCTCGTTGTTCTTCTAATTAACTCAACTCCCAACTCTCTTTCTAGGCGAGAAATTGCCCGACTAACTCTAGATTTTGGTTGATTTAAAATCTTAGATGCCTTAGTAAAGCTACCCAATTCGGCTACTTTAGTGAATACTTTCAATAGGTTATAGTCTAAATCCATTATTGCCTCTTATGCAACAATAATACCTACTTCTGTCCCCTAGTGCAACATTAGGAAATACACGATAATCCATTCATAAAATAAAAATGGAGATAAGAATGGGAATGTTAATAAGTGGTGAATGGTCAGAAGGTTCAATTGTAAAAAGTGATAAAAAAGGGGCTTATGATCGTCAACCTCGATCCTTTAGAGATTTTATCAGTGAGAATGATCCTGTATTTAAACCAGAGCCAAATCGTTATCACTTATATGTTAGTTATGCTTGTCCTTGGGCCCATCGAACTTTAATTTATAGAAAATTAAAAAATCTTGAAGAACACATTAGTGTTAGCGTGGTTCATCCTGACATGCTTGGCGGCGGCTGGCACTTTGATAACTCATTTCCAGAATCAACAGAAGATCATTTATTTGGTTTTAGCCATCTCAGAGAAGTGTACCAAAAGGCCGATCCAAATATCACGACAAGTGTGACTGTTCCCGTACTATGGGATAAAAAAACAAATACCATTGTTAATAATGAGTCATCTGAAATAATTCGCATGCTTAATTCAAGCTTTAATGCACTAACCGGAAATCATGATGATTATTATCCAGAAAATAAAAGAGAACAGATTGAAATTTTAAATGAAAAAATTTATCACTCGGTAAATAATGGAGTTTACAAAAGTGGGTTTGCAAAAAACCAAGAAGCTTATGAAAATGCGGTTAATTCCTTATTTAGCACATTAGATGAAATTGAAAACATCTTAGAGAATAATCAATTTCTAACCGGGGATATGATAACTGAAGCGGATTTGAGATTAATACCAACTCTTCTTCGATTTGATATTGTTTATGTTACTCACTTTAAATGTAATAAGAAAAGAATTAAGGATTATAAAAATTTAAGTAAGTATTTGCAGTCTTTTTATAATTTACCAGAAATAAAAAATACGACTAACTTAAAGCATATTAAACGGCATTATTATTATAGTCATGAAAGTATAAACCCTTATCGAATTATTCCAGTTGGTCCTGATGAAATTTTTTAGAAGAGACTTCTTAAAAAAAGCAATTTTTGGAATACTGGGAAGTTCAATTGTAGGAGCGTGGATTATGAAATCAAAAAACAAAGTAATTAAGTATGTATTTAGAAGTGAAGAAAAGCATTGGGTTGGTGATGGATTTCATGTACATGGATTACTTAGACCATCTGAAGAAATAAATAAATCTATATCTCCTTTTATATTGATGGACTATGCTAGCCCGAAAGAGTTCTCCAAAACCAATACTCCCAAAGGAGTGGGACAGCACCCACACCGAGGATTTGAGACAGTAACATTTGCTTATCAAGGAGAAATCGAGCACCGGGACTCTTCTGGTGGTGGAGGGGTTATTAAATCAGGTGATGTTCAATGGATGACTGCAGGAAAAGGAGTTATTCATGATGAGTTTCATTCAAAAGAATTTTCCAAAAGTGGTGGTATCTTTGAAATGGTTCAACTTTGGGTAAACCTACCCGCAAAAGATAAAATGTCTGATCCAAAGTACCAAGAAATTCAAAACAAAGATATTCCCAATGTAGAGTTATCAGATAAATCTAATATGCGAATTATAGCGGGAGAATACGTTTCAACCAAAGGACCTAGTTCAACTTTCACCCCCATAAATATTTTTGATATATCAAGCAGCTCCGCTGACAATTTATCCTTAAATCTAGAGGAGGGTACGAATACAATACTACTAATTTTGAAAGGTGAAATAAAGATTGATAATAATGAATTCAAGGAACAAAGTGTAATTATTTACGAACAAGATGGAGAAAAAATTAATTTTACAACTTCTTCAGATTTCAAAGCACTTCTTTTAAATGGCGAGCCAATTAATGAACCAATCGTTGCACATGGACCTTTTGTCATGAACACAAAAGAAGAAATTAATCAGGCAATAATAGATTATCAAAATGGAAAGATGGGTACATTATAATAATTAATATAAGGAGAACATTATGAAAGAAAAACTACTATTAGGATCAAGGGTATTATTTGGATTAGGATTTGTTATCTTTGGCCTCAATGGCTTTTTTCAATTCATGCCAAACCCGCCGGTAACACCTGAAGCTGGAGCATTACTTGGAGCCTTTGCAAAAACGGGTTACTTTTTTCCCATGATTAAAATTATTGAAATAATCACTGGTGTTTTAATTCTTTTTAACTTTTATGCTCCACTTGCAGCAATTGTTATTACCCCAATTCTTGTGGGGATTACCACTATTCATTTATTTTTAAATCCAGCAGGTATACCCATAATGATTTTTTTACACCTATTACACGGAATCATTGTTTACGGCTATCGAAAGAATTATCAAGACTTATTAACTATTAAAGCAGTCGCGGCATAAAAGGAATCAATCATGAGTGATAAACCAATTGTAGCAGATAACAAACCAATTAAAGTAGAACTGACAAAAGATGAAGAGAAATATTTTTGCACTTGCGGGAAGTCGGCGAATCAACCCTATTGTGATGGTTCCCACAGAGGAACAAGTTTCGTTCCAAAAAAATTTACGGCCGAAGAAACAGGGAATGCATTTTTATGTATGTGCAAACAAAGTAAAAACTTTCCTTACTGCGATGGTACACATAAATCTCTAAAAAAAGAAGATATAGGAAAGGCAGTAAAGTCTTCTTCTAGTAATAATGAAGCCACCCCTACTCCAGAAGAACCACATGTGGCTTATATCCATGAATTAGCAAAAAATGGTTTAGAAAAAGTAGGGCACCATGGGGAAATGGGTTCAATGGGTGTACCTGGAAAAGACCTTCCTAAATGGGATGATATTCAATTCATAACTGGACAGATGGCAACGAAGCCTCTCCTTGATAACGCTTCAGTTGAAACAAGTATTACTATTGGAAAAAAAGCTAAAAAACCATTAACTTTAAATATCCCTATCTTTGTTTCTGATATGAGTTTTGGCGCTTTATCCGAAGAGTCAAAAATTGCTCTTGCTCTTGGTGCAGAAGAAGCAGGAACAGGCATTTGCTCCGGAGAAGGAGGGATGCTTCCTGAAGAACAGCAGAGTAATTCTCGATATTTTTATGAACTTGCTTCGGCTAAATTTGGTTACTCTGAAGATAAACTGAAAAATGTACAAGCTTTTCACTTTAAAGGTGGGCAAGGGGCAAAAACAGGAACAGGAGGACACCTGCCTGGAAACAAAGTCAAAGGCAAAATTTCAGAAGTCAGGCAAATCGCTGAGGGGTCTGATGCTATCTCTCCTTCAACTTTTACCGATTTAAATACCATAGAGGATTTTAAAAATTTTTCTAATAGAGTTAGAGAAGTTACCGGTGGAATTCCCATTGGATTTAAACTTTCCGCTCAACACATTGAAAAGGATATTGAATTTGCAGTTCAGGCCAGTGCTGATTATATTATCCTCGATGGAAGAGGCGGAGGAACAGGAGCTGCTCCTTTAATTTTTAGAGATAATATTTCTGTCCCCACAATTCCTGCTCTTGCTCGTGCGAGACATTACTTGGATAAAAAAGGTTACGACCATGTTACATTAATTGTCACAGGTGGCTTAAGAACTCCTGCTGACTTTGCTAAAGCTTTAGCTCTTGGAGCAGATGGTATTGCTGTTTCAAACTCTGCCATGCAGGCGATTGGGTGTATTGGTGCGAGAATGTGTAATACAAATAACTGTCCTGCAGGAATCGCAACTCAAAAGCCGGAACTTCGTGCAAAACTAAACGTTAAATATGCTGGAAAAAGACTTGCTCGATTTTTTGATGCTTCCACCGAGCTGATGAAAATTATGGCAAGAGCTTGTGGACATGATCATCTGAATAAGCTTAAGCGAGAAGACTTAACCACTTGGAAAAGAGAAATGAGTGATTTGTCTGGTGTGAGATTTAGTGGATTAAGTGACTATAAATAAATTATTAATTAAATATATTCTTGAATATCAAAGATTATAATTAACAAGATTAATAGGTAATTCAAATCATCAATATTTAAAAGTATTTTTATCACGAGAATTATGAAATGCTTATTGAAGAAATGAATACAAATCAAAACAACAATATTCAATACATCGCCAATATAAAGAAAATCTATCTTTTTAGCTTTTTTTGGATGTTCTTAGTTATCATACCTATCATCGTCCCTTACTTTTTAAGCTTGGGTTTGGATATGAAACAGATCTTTCAACTCCAAGCCATCTTTGGATTCACTGTTGCAATACTTGAAGTCCCCTCTGGTTATTTATGTGACTTATGGGGGAGAAAAAAAACAATTTGTATTGGATCCTTTTTATCCGGGATTGGGTTCACTTGGCTCTATTTTATTGATGGATTCTTTGAGCTTGTCTTATATGAAATTCTTATTGGAATTGCACTTAGCCTTGTCTCAGGAGCTGATATTTCTCTCTTATACGAATCTCTTAATTATAAAAATGATGATCGATTAGAAAGAACCAAAGCTATGGGAAATTATCAATTTTCAAAAACTACGGCAGAAGCTATCGCATCTCTTCTTGGGGGAGCTTTAGTTATAATATCTTTTAAAGCAACTATAGTGGCTCATGCATTTTTTAGTTGGGTACCATTTATAGTAGCACTTACCATAATAGAAGCACCCTATAAGAAAATGGATAGAGAAAAACATTTTGAAAACATTAAAAAAGTTTTCAAACACCTTTTTTTCTCGGAAAAACTGATAAGATTGATCTTTTTAAACTTAGTCACCTGGGGTCTTTCTACTTTTATAGCAGTTTGGATTTTTCAAAAATATTGGCAAGATGAAAGTATTTCTTTAGGTTACTTTGGTATTCTATGGGCAGGCTATAACTTCAGCATCGGATTTATTGGAAAACAAGTTCATCGTTGGGAAGAAAAGTTTGGACCAACCACCTTACTTATTGCTTTATCACTTTTTCCAATTATTGGTTATTTCGGGATGGCTTTTGCATCCGGATGGCTAGGTGTCATACTAGGCTTAAGTTTTCAATTTAGCAGGGGGATAACTCAAGTCATCTTAAGGGATGCCTTTAACTGGAGGGTTCCCGGAGAATTCAGAGCAACGGCAAATTCACTAAGTAGTCTTTTTTTTAGACTCGGGTTTTGTTTGATAGGGCCATTAGTTGGTTATTCGATTGACGGCCAAGGACTTTCAAATACATTAATTTATTTAGGAATTGGCTTTAGTTTATTATTTATTACATTGAGCCTTCCTCTTATCAAGGAAGTCAATAAAATTGCCCCAGATAAAATACCTTCAAGTCACTCTTAATCTATAATTTATTCGAAATAAGAATATCTTATGGAAGAGATGTAAATTTTTTATTTTCCCAATTATTATAAAACTGTTAAATTATCAAACAAAACATCAAAGGGACGATAATGAGTTTGGACGCCATTGGAATAGCTTGTAAGGATCTACAAAAATCAATCCTGTTCTATGAATTACTTGGAATTGAATTTAAAGAATTTGGTGAGGGGCACTTTGAAGGTACGACTAAAAATGGACTTCGAATCATGCTTGATTCTTTTGAATTGATGAAGAAGATTAATCCGAACTGGAAGGAACCAAACAACCCAGGAATTACTTTATGTTTTTTGCAGGAATCGCCTCTTAAAGTAGATTCCATTTATAATAAAATAACAGCTTCAGATTTTAGCTCCGTTAAAGAACCTTGGGATGCCTTCTGGGGACAAAGATACAGTTCCGTTCTTGACCCAGATGGAAATCAAATTGATATTTTTTCCCCAATAGAATAAATGGGAATCAAATGATAGATGAATTTTTTTATATTAGGCATGGCCAAACAGATTGGAATAAAAAAAATGTATTCCAAGGACATAATGATATTCCTCTCAATCAAACAGGGAAAGAGCAAGCGAGAGTACTTAGTAGTAAGTTAGTTTTAGCTGATGATGCCATTATATTCTCTAGCCCCTTAAAAAGAGCAAAAGAAACAGCACAAATTGCTACCAGTTTAACTAACAATATTGTTATTATGCCGGAGTTTATGGAATGTAACTCTCCTGAGGGTGCAAAGTATCTTCTTTCATTAAAAGGAGAAACAAAACTCCCCTGTTTTAAAAATTTAAATCAAAATGGTGAGTCACCTGAAGAGCTATTACTAAGGGTAAGAGTTGGTTTAAATAAAATGAAAGAATTAAGTGATGGAAAAACCGCTTATTTATTTTCCCATGGAGGAATTGGCACGGCCATATGCAAATTGCTCGAAATCAATTATTTTAAAACTCCTAATTGCGGAATGTTTAAATTTCAAAATAGTAATGGTCGTTTCACTGCGACCAAAATTCATTAACTAAAATAATTTCTAAATTTACTTTATTATTCTTTTAATTTTATATTTCGATGAATTAAGAATAAAGGAAAGCTAATGCTAATTCCTATAATTAGCCCAGTTATTATATAAACCCACCATAATTTTATATCTAATTTTTTTCCTTCCATATAAAACCAGACAGAAATTGAAACAAATAAAAAACTTATATCAAAAAAGATCGAAGCAGAAGCAGGGTTAATCAAATTGTTTGCGACGAATAACTTAAGATCTCCTCCTATTTGAATGTGCTGAATATTGTAATACCAGCAAAAAATTAAAGCGAGTAAACCAAGGACAAAATAAAGGGCATTTACTTTTTTTCTCATAGTCTATAATCTATCTTTAACAAGAGAAAAGATAAATAAAAGATTAGACTCTCTGTTAGATTATATTTTTATTGAATTATATGCTATTCTCTCCCCATGAAAAGAGTTGTCATCGTTGGTACTAGTGGTTCAGGGAAAACCACATTAGGTCGCCAAATAAGCCATATTTTTAATATTCCTCATCGAGATATTGATTCATTTAATTGGCAAGAGAACTGGCAAGCCTTAGAAAAAAGCCAATTAAGAGATGTTCTCAATCAATTCACTGATCAAGAAGAATGGATCATCGATGGAAATTATGGCTCCGTAAAAGATATTACTTGGAAAAAAGCCACACACATTATTTGGTTGGATTATAAGCTTCCTTTCGTTCTAAAAAGATTCTTCATTCGTTCGTTTAAACGAAGTTATACAAAAGAGATTCTTTGGAATAATAACCGAGAAACATTGAAAAATTCTATTTGGGGAAAGGAATCATTATTTCTTTGGATTTTTAAAACCCATCATAAACTTAAAAAAGAATACTCTACCTATCAAGAAAGCCCAATTTATTCAGCGAAATTTATCCGTTTAATTGGTGCCAAAGAGACAGAAGCTTTTATCGCTAAGTTAACCAACAAGTAAAAGATAAAATTGCTATCTTAATAAATTTTCTAAAAATATTTAATCATAGTCTATTTATAAAAAATCGATCAAAAACTTTAGAAGCGAAGAAACCCGAGAATGCTATAACCGCAAAAGCAGAAATTATATTTTTTAAACTAATCAACTCTTCTGAAGAAAAATATTCCAGTTTATGAACTCCAATCGTTGCACCAATAAGCATTAATAAAACAAAAATCTCCAAGAAAGAATTAACTTTAATTTCACCAACTCCGTTTTTGGTAGAATCAGAGTTGTGAATATCTAAATTTTTCTCATCTGACGTAGTTTTTGGTGCAAGCATAGAGTCAAAATACTTTGGAATGAGCGATAAAGGTTTTTCGGTTTTGTACTTCTCAAATTCATCATCGAGATTATTATTTTGAATAAAACTCTTACTATAATTCTCCAGTTTTTTAAAGAAAAGAGAATCCCTTTTTAGAAAGCCAAATTTTGCCTTAAGCTCTTCAGGTATAACTTCTCGAGATTTCCCCAAAAAATCGCTCCAATTAACGATAGGTAAAATAACTTGTTCAACCCCAGATTCAAGAATTTCTTGTTGCTTATTAGTTAGTAGTAAAATAGTTACGCCTCCAACTATTTTACGAATCTCTCGAATTATTTGCGCACCACTGGTTCCAGGCAGTTCATCATCAACAATAATCAACTGATGCATCTTATCTCTAAAATCGGCAATTCCTCTTCGTGAATCAGTCACATAATCAACTTCAAGAGGAAGACCATTTAAATCCTGTTTAATTTTTTGAGAAATTTGAATGCCAAGTGATTCATTACCTAAAATAAGTAAAACTTTGAATGTTAGATTACTCATGGTTATTCCCTGTTACTCAAAGCTGCTATTTTTGAATTTGACTCATTTAGCCTTTTAGAAAATATTTTAAATATATCTAAAACTCGATGAGGATGATCATACATAATATTCATAAAATCATCTCGATCAAAAGCAATACAACATGTAGTTGTTTTCGCCATTATAGAAGCTGTTCTCACTTCAGAAGTAACCATAGCCACTTCTCCAACTAAATGCCCGGAGCCTATAGTTGCCACAGGAAAGATATCGTCATCCTTTGTAATAAGAACCTCAACTTCCCCACTTTCAATTAAATAAGCAGTGGATCCCTTCTCCCCTTGAACAACAAGAATTTCTCCTGGTTCAAAAATAATATCGTAAAAAACATCTTGAAATCGTAGAATTTCTCTATCTTTGATTTCTTTATAAATATGATCATAATAATTTTCAACATCAATAAGCATAGGGATAACTTCTTGTTCTAGCTCTTTTGAAAAGAATGGTTCTGAAAGTTTCGAATAACCTAACTTAGTAGCAATTCTTGCTAAATGAAGTGGGACATTAAAAAAACAGTATTTAATTTTTTGCCGAGTTAAAATCGTTAAAGTAGTTTTTAGCATTTGCTCGATAAAAATATCATGTCCGCCAAAGTTTTTATCAATGGCTATTAAATCAATTGTATGGGCTTTGTCATTTAAGTTTGAAAATGACTCACTATAGTCATAAATGGAGTTCGAAATATTATCTTCTGGTATGTACTCGATTGCACGAATCGTTCCAACAACTTTCCCTGAATTATAAGCGATGATATTTATCGTTGAAGGATGAACATCATAATGATCACTAACTTTCTTAGTTGCTGCAAATAATCTATTTGGGACTCTCTCTGAATTGCACAGTACCCGATATCGCAGCTCAAGTACGTCATTTATTTCATCACTGCTCTCGGCTTTTTTAATAATAGTTGGCATAATAGATCACACGAGTTTAAATTTAATTAAGTTTTATTTTAGCAAAAATCTAGTTAACAAACATGAAAAAATTAACAATAACACTCATTTTTTTCTCTCTAAATGCTTTTGCCTCTGACCATATTACTCTTTTAATAAAAGAGGGGTTAAGAAATTCTTTTGATGTACGGTCGCAAAAATTAAATTTTGAAAAAAATTTAAATGAAAATAGTAATTCTTATGCGGAACTACTACCTACTTTCACTTGGAGCAGAGGAAGAACCTATTCCAAGTCAGAATCATATGGTGATAATGGTATCGCCAATACAGATAGTAGAAGTGATTCAATGAGTGTTAGTGCAAACTGGACCATTTGGAACAACTATTCAAATATAAGGAATATACAGTTAGCTGACCTTAGCCTTGATAACTCTAAGCTGGCCAACAAAATAGCTGTTCAAGAATATATTCTTAATTTATTGGATTCCTATTTAAATTACCAACTCCTTCTCAATGACAGAGGAATTCAGCTTAGCAATGTAGAACAATCTCAATGGAACTACGATGAAGCGAAAGCTCAAGCAACAAATGGAACTAAAACAAAAATGGATCTCGTAGACTCTGAGATTCAGCTGCTTAATGCCAAGCGATCTTTAGTTGAACTTAAAAACCAAATTGTTCTTGCTGAACGTAGGCTTAACTTTGTTTTGAATACGAAAAAAATACATAAATTTGAAAAAATTGATATGTTTAAATTTATGCCTTATTTTGAAAATATATTTCATCAAAGATTTGGATCGATTGTTTCTAATTGGAAAAAACGATATCGAAAAGAAAACCTGGCCATGCTGCAAGCGAAAAACTCTCTCGAGAGTAACCTAACTTCTCTGAAACAAACCAAACTAAATTATTGGCCACAATTTAGTTTATCTGCAGCTCATGAAATTGATATGTCCGGTAAAGTAAACCCTGAAACACAGGAAAATCAAAGAGGAAATCTCAGCAATTCTAGTATTTCTTTAAATTTAACTTGGCAGTTTTGGGATTGGTGGGCAACACCAAGAAATGTCGATAATGCTAAAAAAGATTTCCAAATTAGTCGAATAAACTTTAAGCAAACTAAGTTTCAAATAAAAAACGAAATTCAAAATATAATTGACCAATATCAAATGATCAAACAAAGTTTAAAAATTTCTCGCCTGACTTTAAAAAAAGCGAGTAAGCAAGTTGAGTACTCAAGGGAAATGTATCGATTAGGACGAACTACATTATTAAGAAGGCAGGCGGCCATATCAAACTATATATCTGCGCGTAATTCTCTTGCGAGAAGAATAAAAAATGAAGTAATGTTAAAAGCTAGGCTATTAGCTGCAATGGGGGAAACCTTAATTCCTGAAGGCGTATCTTTGAAGTGGATGAATCCTTAACTAAGACCTAAGACTTCCTTAATTTTATTTTCAGCATTATCAAAAATTTCATAAATTACAGGTAGCAAAACTAAAGTAATAATCGTTGAAAAAAGCATTCCGCTAATAATACAAACACCTAAACTTGAATAAGGGATCCCCATAATTTTAGCATTACCAAAAGCCACCGGAGCAATACCCAGGATGGTTGTTACCGCTGTCATCACCACTGTTTTGAAACGTGAAGAACATCCCAATATTATAGCTTCTTTTCGTTTATATCCTTCTCTTTTTAGTTTTGTAATGACATCGATTAAAATAATTGCATTATTAACTACAATACCAATAAGAATTATAAGTCCCAACCTGGCCATTGGGTCAAGAGGCATTTCAAGGAAAAATAATCCGGCCACTCCAAAAATAAGGGCCAGTGGAACTGTAAATAAAATTGCAAAAGGGACAAAGAAAGATTCAAATAAGCTCGCAATTAAAAGATAAATTAAGAAAATTGAAAGGAGTATGACAAAGTTTCCTTTTAATTTCATTTTTCGAACTCTCTCTGCCATATCATCAATCGGTTTCCCATATCCTTTCGGAAGATCAAAGTCATCAATCACATATTGACTTAATTTCATCGATTGATTTAATTGATCGCGCCCTAACCCTTCTTTAAAGAAAACACTCAATCGACCTTCAGCTAAACCTTTTCTTCTATTTATTGAAGATAGGATAAATGATTCTCTCATTTCACCTAACTCATTTAAAGAGACAAACCTCCCCTCTGCAGTTTTTATCTTCATGTTCATAAAGTCTTTAGGGTTTAAAGATTTATTATTTCCAAGATTGATCTTTGCACCGACATCCTCACCATTGAGCTTGAGGCCTTTAATACTGACTTGGTGTGATCGCGAACGAATAATTTTAGATAACTTAGATAAGCTTAATGAATATTGATTTAATACCTCAGGGGTTGGTATAAATAAAAAATTTCTTCTTCCTTTAAGTTCTCGAGTGGTTTTTACTTCATCCACTCCATCGAGCCCCTCTAGTTCATCCTTCAAACTTAAAAGCGTTTTTTCAATGACTGAGCTTTTTGCCCCCGCAATTTTTAATTGTTTTTTAGTGCGCACTTGCCCAGTACCAACTCCGCCATAACCGGAACGAATATAAACCCCCGGAGGAAATTTATATCCATCAACTGAATTCATTATTTTGGATTTTAGTTTCTCTATTTCGTCATCTGATTTTTTCTGGTCTTTAGGATAAAAAACTGCATTTCCACTCGTAAAACCTGTACTATAACTAGTAACTAAAAATTTAAATCCTAGCTCTTTTTTCTTTGAGAGGAAGTGCTTTTCAAGTTTTAGAAATTCACTTTTTCTAAAATCCAATCCTGTTTCTGGAGAAAAAGTAATATTCAATGAAACAAATGGGTCACGGGGCAAATCAATATCTGTTTGCTCAATATCCGCAATTGTTCCTCCAATCCAATATAAAATAAAGAGTAATGAAACAGTAATAATTTTTTTGCGATTATATATCCAACGGAAAAGAGGCCGAAATTTATCAGTATTATCATTCTCATCTTTTGGCCGATGATTTTTAACAAGAAGAGTACCTAAAGGGACAAAGAGTAGTGCAACCAGGTAAGATGATCCTAGAGCAGCTATGACTGGGGCTTGAAATGATTTTAACATGTCGGTAAAGCTATCACCACTATCGATAAAGGCAGCAGGAAGGAAGATTATAACCGTTGTCATTGTAGACATAAACAGAGCGACTGCAACATCCTTTGCACCCGTCACCGCCGCATCTTTTCCCTTTTTATAAACTTTTAATTGCAGAATTCTTTCAGTAACAACAATCGCATTATCAACAATAAGGCCGATTGAAAGAATTAATCCGGATAAGGAAAGAATATTTAAAGATTCACCTCTGGTAAACAAAATTCCGATTGTGATAAGAATTGTCACAGGTATAACCATACAAATGACTAGTGTTACTTTTATTTTTCGTAAAAATAAAAATACCACAAAAAAGGTTATAAGAATTGCCGTATACAAAGACTCAAAAACTCCATCAATTGCATTCTGGAGATCTTGAGACTTATTAACAATATATTGAAAGTTTAACTTAGATAAGTCTGAATTCTCATTTTTAAGGTTATCAAAAAATTCATCAACCTTTTTTTTAACTTCAAATAAATTCGCATCTTCGGAATTATAGAGCTCCATAAAGATAGCAGTTGATCCATTCTTATGATTAATGAATTTGTCTTTATTTTCAACCTTTTTAACTTTAGCTATCTTCTCCACTGTCACAGAGGTTCCAGACTTGATGACAGAAGAGCCTATCTTTGAGAAATCTTCTGTGACAACTCTTCCTTTAATTCCAGTCATGATTCTTTCCGAGACCATTGGTAGTGCACCGAGAGAAGCGCGTTTATTTTCGAAGTTAAGCGATTTCGAAATAGAGTTTGGATTTAGTCCATGCTGGTTAATCTCATCTGTATTAATGTTAAACTCATAGGTAACTTTATTTAAACCTGAAAGTTCAACCTTTGTAATTCCTTGCAAGGCTTCTAGCCTTGGCTTTATCTCTTTTATCAGTTGCATTTCCCCCTTAGGGATATTACTTAAACCGGAAACAGAAATTCGCATAATTGGTTCCGATTCAGGGTTGAATTTAGAAATCGAGGTATTTTTATACTGAAGGACGCCCTTTGAATCCAACTCTTGCAAAATTTCCTGCAACTGAATAAATGATAACTCAATGTTTGTTTTTGGGCGAAAAGTAATCGAAAAATTAGAGCCATTCTTTTTCGTTTTTGCATTCAGTTCTAAAATATTAGGCAAAGTACGAAGAGCTGACTCAATAGGCATAGTAAGAAAAAACTCTTGTTTAACTGGATCGAGATTATTAGTTGATTTAACGGTTAAGTATAAAAAAGGAGGAGCGCTCTCTTTTGGCATGATCTCTAAAGGAATTTTGATATAGGTTAGAATACTAACTAAAAGAACTAAAACAAAAGTTAAACTCAGAGTAAAAGTTTTTTTGGCAATAAGATAATTAAGAATCCCACCCTTCACGCCAGGCTCACCTTAGACATTCTTTTATAAACGATGGGAACAATAATGAGAGTTAAAATGGTTGAACTAATTAATCCACTGATAACTGTTATCGCTAAAGGTTGTCTCATCCCTGCCCCTTGCCCCATGGCCAATGCCATAGGCAGAAGTCCAATGATGGTAGAGCAAGCAGTCATAAGGATTGGTCGCAATCTATTTTTTGAAGCTTGAAGAATAGCTTCTTTAAGTGCCATACCACCCATAATATTTTGATTCATTGTATCCACAAGAACGATAGAAGTATTAACACTTAACCCAGCTAAAATAACAAAACCAATTAAAACTAATGCCGATACATTGAGATTTAACATGAAGAGGAAAAAAGCGACTCCCACCAGGCACAGAGGAACTGCAAACAAAATAATAAAAGGTTGTTTAAAGTTTTCAAATTGCGAGGCAAGTAGAAGATAGATAAGAAAAATTGATAATCCAATGGCAATCATCAAGCTCTGTTCGCTCTTCTTTCTTTCAAGATCTAGTCCCCCAATTTTCCACATGACATCTCTCTGACCTTTGAATAAAGGATTAAGAACTTGGGCAATTTTTTTCGTAGCGGAATCTAAATCAATGCCATCTAAATTAGCCTTTATGGCTATAACTCTTTTTCGATTAACATGCTTGATTTGACCAAAGACTTTATTTTGAGAAATTTTAGCCACCTGAGATAGATATAATTTTTTTTCTTCAAATGGGATTGCGAAGTATTTTATACTTTCAATATTCGAAAAAAAATCATTTGGGATTCGAACTGAGGCATTATATTCTTTATTCTCAAATTCAAGGTTTCCAATGGGGATACCACTGATTAAATGTTTTAATTTTTCTATAAAAACTTCTGAGTCAATTTGATATTTAGAGAGATCTTGATGATTAAACTCAATATCAAGTTCAAAAATTTCAGATTTAATATCTGACTCTATATCAATAATACCACCAATGGTCTCTATACTTTTTAATGCTTCTCGAGAATAATTTTTTAAAATTGATAGATCCGGTGAGTATATTTGTACTTCGAGAGGTTTCTCTCCTCCCATTAATCCTTTTGCATTTTTTTTAAACTTCAATGATGTAACTTTATTAAAAATATGCTGTATTCTTCTATTTATATGATCTAGATATTTGGGATCAAGATTTATCAATAGACGAGAAAGATTATCACCGCCTCTACCACTAATCGAAGCCACATCACTAACTCCTTTGAGTTTTAATATCTTCTCTTCAATTTTACTTACCCGATCTTCGGTTGCATCCAATATTTGCCCAGAAGGGAATTCTAATGAATACTCTAAGCGACTTGCAGCATCCGCAGGAAAAAGCTCAGCTCCTCTTCCCAAAAAGATAACGACTGAGATGCCAAATAAAAGACAAATGAATATTATAGGTTTCGTATCTTTTTTCAGGTATCTTTCAAGGTTGACCGCATACATATTTTGAATTTTTTCAAGAGTTATTGAAACTGTTAGTAAAATTGGATTCACACTAATAGTTAGTATATTTTTGACTAATAAATATGCCCAATTTAAGATTTGACCAATTCCTTTAAGTATTTGAATTAAGTAAATCTTCCATAAAAGAAAAAAAGCCGTCATATATTTTACAACGAGAACAAAAGGTTTTTTCCACCAAGGAGTAAATAAGTAAAAATCTTTAAAAGGTTGAAGAGCATTCAGAATAGAGTTCTCTTTATTATTTTCCATTTTTTGAGATCCAAATTTGGTCGCACTCAACATTGGAATAACAATAATTGCTACAAATAAAGAAGATATAAGAGAGTAAACAACAGTTAAAGAAATATCTTTAAAAATTTGTCCTACCATCCCCTCCACAAAAATCAGTGGAGCAAAAACAGCGATTGTAGTCAAGGTTGAAGAAGTGATGGCACTGCTTACTTTCTTTGTTCCCCAAATTGCTGCTTCTCCAATATCATCAAGTTGTGTTCGCATCCTTGAGATATTCTCTAAGACCACAATGCTATTATCAACCAGCATACCAACCCCAAGGGCCAAACCTCCTAAAGACATCAGGTTAAAGGACACTCCTGTGAAATACATCAAGATTAATGTAATGGTAAGAGACATGGGGATAGATAGAGCGACAATTGCGGTTGGCCCAGCTGATTGTAAAAAAATAAAGATTACTAGTGCCGCGAGAACCCCTCCATTAATAACCGCATCAATAACATTATCAATGGATGACTTTACCTCTTTACCTTGATCATAAAGGACAACACCTTTTATCTCTTTTTTATTTTCTTCTAGAAAATTACCTATAATCAATTTAGCATTTTTGGCCACGGCAACAGTATTGGCGCTTGCTTCTTTTTGTATTTCGATAATAAGTGATTCGCGTCCTTGCAAATGAGTTCTGATTGAAGGTTTTTCAACTCGTTTCGCAACTTTGGCAATATCACTTAAATAAACAATTTGATTTCCTTTTCTCTTTACGACTAAACTTTTTAAATCTTGAATTGAATGAAGTGGCTCACCAAGTTTAACTGGATTACTTTTTCCCAGATACTCTATACTTCCCCCTGGATAAGTTTTGTTTTTCTTTTTGATAGCATCTGGAATCGCAGATAATGGAATTTCATAATTAAAAAGAGCTAAAGGGTTAGCGATTATTTCTAATGATTGAGTGGGCTTTCCTTGTACCTGCGCAACAGCGATTCCTTGCTGAGATTCCAACTTTCTCACCAATTCATTCTGAATAAATTCCGCTAATTCAATTTGAGAAAGAGTATTTGAACGACGAGAAATTGATAACCTTATAACCGGATCACTCCCAGCTTGAAATCGCACTATTTTTGATTTACTCGCTTCTTCAGGTAGATCGGCCGAGTCGATCTTGTCTCTAAGAATCGACATGGTCTCCAATATATCCACATTAGATTTAAATTTTAATTCAATTATAGATAAGCCACTAACAGACTCTGAATCAGAGTAATAAAGACCAGAGGTCGTACTAACTGCTCTTTCAATTGGGGAGGTAATTAATGATTCCACTTCAGCTGGAGTCGCTCCGTCATACCGCGTGACTAGTTTAAATTCCGTTGAGGATATATCTGGCAATAATTGAAATTGTATTCGACTAGCTGAAATAGCTCCCAGGACAAGAAGTCCCAAACAAATCATAACGATTGTTACTGGCCGCCTGACCGCAAATTCACTCATACTAAAAATTCCATTTTCTCTTAGTAATCATTATAACAATTTTAGGTTTTTAAATTAGAAGTTAACGATTTCGACCTTACTTGAGTTTTGTAATCCACCTTGACCTTCAACCACGATATCATCACCGTCATCTGCACCACTGATAATTTCAGTATA
This sequence comes from Bacteriovoracaceae bacterium, assembly GCA_028101965.1. Taxonomy (GTDB): domain Bacteria; phylum Bdellovibrionota; class Bacteriovoracia; order Bacteriovoracales; family Bacteriovoracaceae; genus JAOHMI01. The sequence goes on along the minus strand of JAOHMI010000038.1, from coordinate 3,163 downwards.
CCTTCCATCTGAAAGACCGAGTTCAATATTAAGCTTTTCAGCTTTTTCACCTTTTTCACTCGCAATAACTCGATAGATAACTGGCTTTTGCTTTTCATAAATAATGGATTCATTTCGTATCGCTAATACATCATCTGAAAAGTCAGTGGTAATTGAGACTTTAACATAACTCCCTATTAACCAATTAGGTTTATCATCACCCGTAATGGCTATTTCAGTAAAAACTGTCCCTGTTTTTGGATCAATTTGAGGAGAGATCGCCATAACTTTTCCTTGCACCATTAGCTGCTTCACTTCTCCTTCACTATCCATTTCTTGCTTAATCACTTCAACTTCTTCTCCAATAGTAATTTGGCCAGCAATGACTCGAGGAAGATGGAGTTCTATTTTGTAACCTTGCATATCAGAAACTTTCACGAAATATTTTGCATTTCCATCAATATAGTCACCTTCTTTAATTGTTAATTCAGATATTACTCCATCGATAGGAGAAATTAAGTGTTCCGAATTACTCTCCAACTCAGATATATCTTCTCTCAACTTATTAGCTTTTATTTCCATCTTCTTCATGTAGACTTCATGTTTTGCGATAAAGTTTTTTTTGGCCAAAGCCATTAATGACTTAAACTCCTTCTCTTGCAACTCTGATTCTAACTTTTTTAATTCTTTTTTAAGATTAGCAACTTCTGAACCCAGTTCAGCAATAATTTGTCCCTTAACAACTTTTTCTCCCAACTGGACATTTACACTTTTTACTGTGGAGTTATTTTCTGGCGCAACCTTGACTTCCTTCCAAGCATTCAAGTTTGAATAAGTCACAAAAACTTTTTGAATATTTCTAGTTTCGACTGTAGTGACACTAACAGGGATTGTTTTCTCATCAACTTCTTCTTCCAACTCATCCTTTATGTCATTCTCTTTTTGATTATTTGAGATTTTAGAAACTTGATTTGATATTTTTAAAGCTAGATAAGAAACTTTATCAAAATGCTTTGCAGTCATGAAGCCACCAAGAATTAAGAATATCATGAGAGAGAAGTATCTCAATGAGAAGTTTTTGAATAAATTCTTAAACCAATTCATTTTTATTTAGCACTCCAATTATGGTTCAATAGTTCATTAAACTTGTCGGCTAAATAATGGATTAGTTTAGTATAAAAAAACCCCGGCTTTCACCGGGGCATATAAAGTATTGAAATATCGCAACTTATAGTAATTAGTCGTCTAAAGCACTTTCCTGCTTAGGGTATTTAGACTTCTCTTGACCCTTAATTTTTTGCTTAAGCTGGTCAAGCATAGGACGACAGCTTGGTCCTTCGAAGAATTCATTTCCAAATCTTTTCTTAGCTGGCATATGTACGTTATCCATACATTTCTTTCTTCTCGCAAACTTTTTCCGCTTCAAACATTTGTTAGCTTTCTTTTCCATTAAGCCAACACCTTTTTTACAGTCAGCTTCAGAAAAACTTCTCTTTCCACCATCATTTCTGTGATCTCCACCACGGTTTCGATCACCACCACCATCAGCAAGAGCACTTGGTTGATTAGGGAATTTAGCTTTTTCTTGAGCAATCACTTTCTGCTTAAGAGCATCTAAGACAGGACGACAACTCGGTCCTTCAAAGAAACCATTTCCATATTTCTTTTTGACTGGATGATGAACATTGTCCATACACTTCTTTCGTTTAGAGAATTTTTTACGTTTCAAACATTTATTAGCTCTTTTTTCCATTTTAGCTGCACCAGCTTTACAATCAGCTTCAGAGAAATTCATATTTCCTGGCCCATTATTGTCACCACCTCGGTTATCTCCTCGATGGGCTTCAATGGCCGAACCTTGCTTAGGATATTTTTGCTTCTCTTTGGCCATCACTTCAGCTTTTAAAGCATCCATTCCTGGACGACAGCTCGAAGATTCAAAGAAGTCGTGTCCAAGTTTTTTGGAAACCGGCTTAGAAATTTTATCAAAGCATCGTGCTCTTTTATCGAAATTTTTACGCTTGAGACACCTGTTCGCCCCTTTCCTCATCATCTTCACGCCCTGCTTACACTCTGCTTCAGAGTAACTACGACGGTTTCGATTTCCAGGACCATGATTCCCACCAGGTCCATGATTATTTCCTTTATTAGCTTCGAGAGCAGAACCTTGTTTGGGAAACTTCTGCTTTTCTTTCGCTAGCACTTCTTGCTTAAGAGCATCCATTCCCGGACGACAACTTGGTCCTTCGAAAAAGTCGTGACCATATTTTTGAGAAACTGGTCGAGAAATATCATCGAAACATTTCGCTCTCTTATCAAAGTTTCTTAAATTAAGACAATTGTTAGCTCCTTGTCTCATCATGCTTGTACCGGCCTTACACTCGGCTGCTGAATAAGACTTACGATTTCCATTCCCTGGTCCATGATGCCCACCAGGCCCGCCTGGTCCATGATTCCTTCCTGGTCCACCTGGCCCATGATTCATACCTGGCCCACCTGGTCCATGGTTCATGCCTGGTCCATGATTATTACCTTTATTCGCCTCAATCGCAGATCCTTGATCTGCAAATTTAGCTTTCTCTTTTGCCATTACTTCTTGTTTCAGAGCATCCATTCCTGGACGACAGCTAGGTCCTTCGAAAAAATCGTGGCCATATTTTTGAGAAACTGGCCGTGAAATATCATCAAAACATTTCGCTCTCTGATCAAAGTTTTTCATTCCAAGACACTTATTAGCCCCTTGTCTCATCATATTTGTCCCATCTTTACATTCAGCAGCCGAATATGTTTTACGGTTTCCATTGCCAGGACCATGATTCCCGCCAGGTCCGTGATCACCACCACCAGGTCCATGATCATTACCTTTATTAGCTTCAATCGCCGATCCTTGATCAGGAAAATTTGCTTTTTCTTTTGCCATCACTTCCTGTTTCAGCCCATCCATTCCTGGACGGCATTTTGGACCTTCAAAAAATTCATTCCCATACTTTTGTTCTACAGGTCGAGAAATGTCATCAAAACATTTTGCCCTTTGGTCAAAGTCTTTAATTCCAAGACACTTGTTCGCACCATCTCTCATCATTTGAACGCCATTTTTACAATCAGCATCTGAGTAGTTTTTCTCTTGCGCATTCACGCTGACACAAAAAATTAGCATTAATGAGCCGTAAAGAATCGATTTCAT
>JAOHMI010000037.1 GCA_028101965.1 Bacteriovoracaceae bacterium | reverse complement strand
AACGGAGTGATTCTATTTTAAGGCTTTAATCATACAACTTTATTGAGTGATATTTGTTTGATTCATCCACCAATAATACAGATTGGCCCTCATTAATGTAATGGAAAAGAACCCTATAATTGAAGAAGTATACGCGGCCGCTGGATTTCGTATTCCCCAGCAAAGATTATAATAGATAGCTTGCGATACACCATAACTCGCAAATGCCATGGGTATACTATATAGTCTATGAGCAGTAAATCGATCCATTGTGGCGGATCCAGTATTAAGACCGTACTCTTTCATTTGCATTCGAGAGGTGTATTCTAGCTCTTCTAAAAGAGTGAAAATATCATGATTAAAGTCCTCATATCCAGCCATAGCATGCTGTAACTCATCATAAATTTTTTGATCAGGACCAGTGTATTCTTTCTGCTGTGATAGAGCATAAACCACATCATTAACATCCTGAGCATTTTGAAGTTTTGCGATAATGTCTTTAAAGTCATCATCGGCGTTCAGAACTTTGTGAGTGAAGGCATCGTGAATTGTGTACAGTTTTGCCTGAAAGTCTTTATCTTTTAAAATATCTTCAGGGACAGGGGATTTAATAGTGCCATCAATGTACATTTTAACAAAATCCGTACTAAGAACATTCAACTTTGCTTCAGGGAGGTCCTTCAAAGCACTAAACATATTATCAGATCGCCATTTCCCCCACATTGTCGTTTGAGTGTTCATAAAAATATTATTTCCAATTAATTTACCTAAATAACTAAATGTCATATCCCAGGTAAACCGCCATACCCACTCGGCATTCTTCTCTTTACCCCAATTTTGCATTCCATAACCCATAACGGATAAACCCATACCCATGGAAATCGCAAAACTATTATAAGACTTCTTGGCATAGTTTCTAAAAATAGATCCAGCTCGAGCAGAGCATCCTAGTTTCATTTCTTGAACAGCACGTGATCGCCTGCTGGCATCAAACTTAGCCTTTTTAACCGCCTCAGATCGCGCCATTCCTGATTGAGTATAGTCTCGAGTCAATCGTCGAGTAAGCCAATCCTTATGAACAAAGTATTCACTCCTTCTACCGTAAAAACTTTTGATAGGATTAACTTTAAAGTATTGATAAGGAAGAACGTCAGTAAGGTTTTCCCCCGCTTCTCCTCTCTTTCGATGACGAAACAATCGATCAAGATTTTTCATCGCCCCCACTTTCTGCCATGGGGCATATCGGGAAATATCTCGAATATAGTCCATCAAAAGACGAGCATCACCAACACTTTTGAGATGAATCTCATATTTATACATATTCGCAACTAGTATATTGAGCTCATCCGCTCCTAAGTTACATCTAGTTAATCGCGTTCTTAGGTATTCTTGAACTTCTTTACTAAAGACGCCCATTTCTTTTGATCTTTTTCCATAACGTTGAACAAATTGTTTTATCAATCGCACACGCTCATTAGGCTTAACAGCTCCTAGAGATACGACAGATTTCAGGTTTCCGTTTGCGTCAATAAAATACTTCATATAAAATTTTTGGAGCTCTTCATGAATTTGCTCTTCGTTCACAACTTTTTTCACTTGCTCTAAAGTTATGTACCCTCTCTCTAATGCTCTATTCATGTAATCACGATATTTCAAAGCAAAGTACCCAGAGAATCTTCCATTATAATTATATCTTTGCATCATCCAATAAATGCCTTTAAAAATTTTGTGCTTTATTCTGGCAAAAGAATATAAATTGTAGAAAAAATCTTTAGTGTACCACCATACGTTGTCTAAGTTTTTAATAGACTTTGGACCAAGGTGTTTTTCAAGAATTTTTCGTCCTCCGGTACCAATTCGACTAACCATATGCTTTGCCATTCCACCGAAGGATGCATGCTTCATGACAGAGTTATGAAGAAATAATAAATTCCAATCACCTTTGAGAAGACTTGCGAAAGGCTCTGCCATATTAAAAGTGCGATTCTTAAACTTTATCAATTCAATTCGTTTCATTTTTGATAGTTTTCTTTGCATAAACTTAAAAGTAATATCATCCACATTCATCCAGATTGCCATGTTGGTTTTCATCACTTGAGGGTTTGCTCCCTCTCCTAAAATAACAGCTAAATTTTCAATCTCTCTCTTGGACAATTTATTTATTCGATCCATGTTTCGGGTATATTTATCAGTCAGGTTATGAAGCTTATTAATGGCTTCTGCTCGAGTAAGATCATCCAAGTTATAGAATAGCGGACGAAATGCATTTCTCACTTTCGCAAAATTTACAAAACCTTCTCCAGCTAACATAAGGGGAAGTTCCCACAGTAGACTTTTAATCTCTTTCCAGGATCTTCCAGATTGCTCTTTGTAGTAATCCTGTAAATGAAGTGCCACATCAATTTCCATGGTCCCGGCAGTACCGGCCATACGGGTATACCTTAATCCCTTTGCGGTAAAAGCGTAGTCGACCATATTCACAATTTTATTGACTGCGAAAGCCCCCCATGCAATTCCATTAATCACTTTCCCCACCAGCATCGCGGGAGGAAACCCGGTTAATTGTAGTGCAATCCCTACCACCCAACCGATGGAGTAAATCTTTCGCGTAACTCTCATAACACTATCGCGAGCATTTTTAGATTTAGTCATCATGATAACTAAATAGCTTAAATGCTTCATGTAAACAGCGGCATCTGCAATATGCATTCTATTAATCACCGATGATACTGATAAAGGGGACAGACGAACCATTTTTTTAATAACACTATTTATTAAAGCCATGTTCGGAATAGTTTTTCCTTGCTCTCCTCGAAGGTCTTCATAATGTCCTAAAAATTTAATTAATTGATGATGGAGTTTATCATACAGCATTTCTTTTGCTGCCACCTTTATGTGAGAACCACGTATATAGTTTAGACCTTTTCCTTCTTTAAAACATTTATCTAGGGAAAACTCTCCCATGCCCTTAGCGAACTTTTCACTAAAATAAAAATAAATTAGCTTATGGTTTTTAACGACATCAACCAGCCCCTCAATTTCCGCTGTTTGTACGCTAAAATAAGTATCAATTTTATTTTGCCGAATATCTTTGAGAGCAGCTCTTTTCCTTTCTGCATGAGTTCCAGAAGAGCTGTAATTTGAGCCAGAACCCGTTCCAAGCATCTTTGTTGGCTGAGGATATCCTGCTGCTGTGACGGATTTCGCAAAATCAGTCATGCTCATATTACGCAGTTCTTCGTAACCATGTTTAATACCTGAACAGCGTCCGTTAAGATTTTGTATATCAGTATTTAGCTCTCTAACATAGGATGGCAGCTCTTTACGAAATTTTATCGCTTGAGTTTCCGTATATGATCTTTTTTGCAAATAATCTTTGATCTCTCTTTTGAAATAATCATTTAACTCATGTCCCTCTTTACACATGGTCCGATAAAAAAGTTTGCCATATTTTCTTTTGTGCTCTTGCTTAAAGAGAGCACACAAACGTAGCTCAACTTTTCTGGCCAGGTCCATATTGGGATTTTTTCGAATGATCGGAACATCCACCTTTAGTAAGTGATCAAATAATCCAGGATAAAAATATTCATGAGCGTGAAGAATTGAAGTAAAATTATAGCCAAGTCCATCAATCACCATAATTTTAGTAAAATGATTGAGCATGACATGATCATGCGCATACGGGTACTCATACTTAAAGTAAGTATTGTCCGGGTTTGTAGTTAAATGCTCCATTAAACTGGGAATAACTGCGAGTGGGTCCTGCTTCATATTCAGCAGTTTTTCTTTAGTCTTACTTAAGTTTTGCTTATAGTCAGAAGATAGTTGAGAGAACGCTGAAGCACTAAATAATATCAAAGTAAGACAGATAAACCAAAGATGGTTCTGAACTTTTTTAAATGCCCCTTCATTAATGTGCAAGCTTCGCTCCCCTAACTCAAATAGTTGTTTTCATTCTCAATAAGCAAGTTCTACACTTTTGAAATCAAGAATGATTCACTTTATGAAATCTTTACTTTCAAGTTAGAATATTTGAAACAGGAATGAGTCAATTGATTTCAGCTAGTTTGCGACGTGTCATTTAAAGTATTAGAAAATGTTAGAAAGCTTGAATCGTTTATTTCTAATTTGAGAATGAAAACTTAAAAAGGCAATGAAAAGCAATCAAAGTAATTAACTTCTATCAACTCGAAGGTTCTCTAAAACATCATAAGTATTAACAATTCTTTCTTTCAAAAGATTCCTTAATTCAGACAAGTTTTTTTCCTCTAAGTCATCACCATCTAGAAGATTGAGGAAATTTATCATCATATCTAATGTTGAGCGAATGTCGTGAATTGTTTTTTTACCATTCTTCATTTTAGATATTATTCCTCTTCTTTGGTTGATTTGGACTGGGTAATATTTGTTTCATTGATCCACCAATAGTAAAAATTAGAACGGATACTTGCGATCGAGTAGTATCCAATCATCGAAGAGGCATAGGCAAATCCAGGGTTTCGAATTCCCCAACATAAGTTATAATAAATCGACTGAGATAATCCATAACTAAAAAATGCCATTGGGATTCCATATCCCCGGTGAGCGATATATCTATCTACTTCAGCACTTCCAGAGTTAATTCCAAACTCCTTAAGCTCCATTCTAGATTTATATTCTAAATCTTCAAGGAGCATAAAAACATCCTGCTGCACATTTCCGCTTCCATTATTATATTGATCAATTTCCTCAAAAATAGACTGATCTGCAGCACTAACTGAAGCGCCCTTACTTTCATCAGCATAGAGTGCATACATTACTTCATTTACATTTTCTGCTTGGCTAAGCTTTGCAATAATACTTTGAACCTTCTCATCAGATTCTAAGTAATTATTAACAAAAGCATCATGAATAGCGTAAATACCATATTTAAAATCTTCATCATTTAGAATATCTTCTGGAATTGGGTTTTCGATTGTTTGATCAATATATTTTCTCACCCACTCGATTGACTTCACATTCAACCAAGCTTCAGGTACATCCCTTAACGCCATAATCATATTAGTCGACCTAGCCTTTCCCCACATAGTATTATTTGTATTCATCATGACAGCATTTTTTAAATATTTTCCAAATGCAGTCATCAGCATATCGTAGATAAACCTAAAGTAGAATTCAGCATTCTTATCTTTCATATAATTCTGAACTCCATATCCAAATGCAGTTATCCACAAGCCAGACTTCATAGAAAATCCCTTATAAGAACTTTTCGCATAACTTCTAAAAATAGAGCCGGTTCTTGCTGAGCAACCAAGCTTCATTTCTTGAACTGTCCTTGCTCTTTCTCCTGCTATTTTCTTAATTTCATTTTGAGAAGGAAGGTTTCTAGATCGGCGAAATTTAAAATCATCAGTCATTCTTTTTGTTAACCAATCCTTATGCTGGAAATATTCAGACCGTCGTGAATAAAAATCTCTAACAGGGTTAATTTGAAAGTACTTCGCACTAGGAAGCATTTTACTTATATCTTCACCCCTCTGAAATGCTGCTCGAATATCAGGTCTAAATAAACGATCGATGTATTTCAAAGCTCCGATTTTTTGCCAAGAAGGATAGCGAGAGACATCTCTAATGTAATCCATTAAGAGTCTCGCATCATCAATATTCTTAAGGTAGATTTCGTACTGATACATTTTTTGCACTAAAACATTTAATTCATCAGCTCCAAGATTTGCCCGATGAAGTCTTTGTTTAATATATTGAGAAATCTCTTTTGCCTGTCTACCATTCACTCCAAGTTCTTTAGCCCTTCTACCATAACGACTAACAAAATTCCGGATAAACATGGCCCTTTCTTCTGCCTTAACGGCACCTACCCCAACCACAGAATGAAGCTTACCAGTTTTATCAATGTAATATTTCATATAGAATTTTTGCAGCTCTTCGTGAATTTGCTTATCATTAACAATTCTCTTAACTTTCTCTAAGGAAATATAACCTCGCTTCAATCCTTCATTCAAATAATCACGGTACTTCAAAGCAAAGTAGCCAGAAAAACGCCCAAACTTATCGTACTTTTTCATTAAGTTATAGGCCGCTTCAAAGAAATGTAATTTAACAAACGCCCAGGAATAAAGATTATTAATGACATCTTTAAAGGTATCATAACCCTTAACCATTGAGTCCCACTTTGCTTGACCGAAATTTTTTATAATATAGTTTTTTGTATTTTTCCCAATTAGAGAAGGGATTGCTCGAAATAACATATTTCCAGGAGAAGTATACTTCAAAACACTTTGATGGAGAGCCATGGTTAAAGTATCGGACCGAAACAAGGACTTAAATGGCTCTACTGTTTGAATCCTTCGAGTCTTCAACTTTATCAGATCCATTCTTTTCATTTTCTTGAGTTTCTGAACCATCATTATCCAAGTAATCTCATCACAGTTCATCCAAACTCTTAAATTATTATTAACAATATGGGGGGATGCACCTTCTCCAAGTATAACGGCTAATTGCTTTAAGACTGGTCGCTTTAATTTATTAACTCTATGAGCGTTCCCATATTTGAGAGTTAAGTCTTCTAGCTTACGAAAAGCATCAACGGTTGTTAAATCGTCAGCATTATAGAGTAACGGACGAAAAGCTTTTTTAACTCTAGCAATATTAACAACTCCCTCACCTACTAGAATTAAAGGTAATTCCCAAAGCATTTTGGTTAATTCTTTTTTAGTTACACCTGATTCTCTTAGATAATAATCTTGAAGTTCAAGCCCCGAATCAATATCCATCGTCCCTGCTGTGCCTGCCATCTGCGTGTATCTCAAACCCTTAGCGGTAAAAGCATAATCAACAGCATTTAATATTTTATTAATTCCATAAACCCCATATGAAACATAATTTATTGCCTGCCCAATGGCTTGCAGAGGAGGAATCATTGTTAATTGCAATGCCATTCCAACCAACCAACCAATACTATAGATCTTTTTTGTCGCCCCCATCCACCAATCTCTGGTATTCTTTCCCCTAGTCATGGAGATAATTAGGTAACTTAAATGCTTCATATAAACTGCTGCATCAGCTATATGCATTTTATTGATCACTGTTGATACTGATAAAGGTGATAAGCGAACCATTTCTTTGATTGCACTATTTATTAAAGCCATATTGGGAGTGTACTTTCCCTGCTCCCCTTTAAGATCTTCATACAGACCGAGAAACTTTAATAATTGATGATGAAGTTTGTCATAAAGTATTTCTTTTGCTGCGGCTTTTACATCATGAACCTCAATAGGATTTAAACCCTTCCCATTTTCAAAACAATCAGTATGAGAAAAAGTCCCCATAGCATCTGCAAACTTTTGACTAAAATAGAAGTAAATTAGTTTATGATTTTTGATTAATTTTAATAACCCCTCTATCTCTTCAGATTGTACGCTAAAATAACTTTCAATTTTTTGATTTCTTATTTTCGCCAGCCCTTCTTTCTTCTGATCTGCCATTGTCGTAGAAGAACTATAATTTGAACCGGACCCAGTGGCGACATATTCATAGGGGATCGGGTAACCAGCTTCCACTGCAGCTTTTGTAAACTCAGTCATGTCCATATTTTTTAGTTCGATGTAGCCTTTTTTAATACCCGCGCATCGGCCATTTAAAAACTCAATATCTTCGTTGAGTTCAACCAAGTAATCAGGAAGATTTGTTCTAAATTGGATTGCTCTAGCTTTTATAACCGGTCGCTTATTTAGGTAACTCTTAATTTCTCTTTTCAAAAAATCATTCAATTCATGACCTTTTTTACAAAGAGTACGATAAACAAGTCTTCCGTTCTTTCTACTATGCTCTTGTTTCAATAAGGCACAAATTCTAGTTTCTACTTTTTGAGCTAAAGTAAAAGGCGCCCATTTAACGCTACTTCCTTTAGCTTCGGAAAGAATTTCCTCCACTTTCGCGATAGCTATTTGCCTGGTCCGATCCTCAACATTTTGAATTAACTCTAGAGTCGCTTCATTTGTGATCACATCTGAATCATTAATCCCTAATGATCTTCTTTTTTTCTTTACAGCTTTTTTCACAGTTACTTCAATGGCCATTTTATAATGATGGTTCTTTTGGATGGATGAAACATCTTTTTCTAAAATTTCGTCAAATAGTCCTGGATAAAAAACCTCATGAGTATTTAATATTGAATAGAGATTATACTCAAGACCATCTATAACCATTATGTTAGTAAAGTGATTCAAGTGAATATGATCATGTCCAATTGGAATATTAACTCTTCTGGTACTTCCATCAGCATCTCTTTTTATCATCTTATCGTGTTTAAAATACGTGTTATCCGGCTCATCACTCAAATGCTCAATTAAACTAGGAACCAACCCCAAAGGATCTTGTTTCATTGATATAAGTTTTTCTTCAGTATCAATTAAGGTTTGTTTATAAGAACTAATGGATTGAGAAAAAGAAAAAGAGTTCCAAAGTATTAAAATTAATACGAAAACGTGGTAGTTGAAAAAATTACTATCTACAGCCCGCTGATAGCTCTTCAAACTCATTCTCCCTAACTATGTAAGTGTGCACCTATAGTTAAGCATGTCGCACATATTAGTCATGCTAAAGATTACAATATTGAAAACTTTACCACTCACTATGGAGATACTTCTCAAAAAAGAACCATTTAATTCCCACTGTTTAAGAAGTGTTCAGGTAATATTTAGAAAATGTTAGAAAAAAGTTAGAAAAGGCTATTTACAAGAATTTATCGCGATTTGAAAGTGCCATTTTTGTCATATACTTTTTTTGAATTTAGATCAATTTTTTCAAAGAAATACTAAAATTTTTCGTTCTTATTTGAATGTATAATTGAGGGGGTTTTAAATTATATGAATTAAGCAAATATTTATAAAATTCAGACTAGTTTAAGCCTAATGCCTGTTTCCATTCTAAGGTTGGCTCTATTAATTTTCGCTCTTTTAGATCAAAAAAACCAAAAACAAATTCCGCTGTGGAAGCAATCTCTCCATTATCTTTAATAATATTTTGGGAACCTTTTTGCAGCTTCTTTCCTTCGACTACTCCAATATTAAAATCAATTGTGACCCACTCTCGCAGAACTAGTTCTTTGCGAAACTTTACATGAGCTTCAAGTACCACTGGCCCTTTTTGCAATTCTTGAACTTTCTTATAACTATACCCACCAAGAGTGATCATTTCCCAACGAGCTTTTTCGTACATCTCTAAATACTTTGCATTATTAACATGCCCAAAGCTGTCTAAGTGCTCTTCTAAAATTTGCATACGGTATAAAAAATCTTGCATAATTTTTAACTCTTTTAATTCTCTATTGTAGCACTATAAAGGCATTTTGAAGTGTTAGTAAATAAAATTTAAAGATTGATTCTTATGCTGTTTTATCGGTGAGTTAGAAGGCGATCCGATTCATAAGCTTGGTGATAGCGTTTTTTGATTCTTGCGAAAATAGAGCTATCTCTATCCTGGCTGATAGAACCTTTACCAAAGTTCATCACTTTCGAACCACCATTTTTCGCTGCCGGCTTTCGCCCCATAAATGCATCTAATGGGTTTCGACGATCACCGCGTTTTCCTTTACGTCCACTACGAGAAGAATTATAGCCACCATTATAACCAAACTTACTTCCTTTTTTAGATTTTCCTCGTTCAAAGCGATTCACATCGAGCTTATTCTGATCCTTGCCACCTTTAGCATCGGCAACGCCTTTGGCAGAAAAGTTTCCTCCAGTTCCTTGAGCAGATGCACCACCGCCGCCGCCGCCGCCACCGCCACCTGGCGATCCAGCACTCACTTTGGCAGGAGGAGGAGCACGATTTCCCTGGCCGGTTTTTTTACCTCCGCCATCTCCTAGAACATCTCCAATTTTGCCTAATGTATCGGCATCATAATTCTCTTTATCATCTAAATAATCACCTAATTGGCCTCCACCTGTTTCTCCAACTGGTTTTGCATCAAAGTTTTGATGAGATCCACCATTACTAAAAGCTCGATCTCCGTGAGGGTTATAGGCTGAGTGTTTTACCATTTGACCGGTGTCCATTCGGCAGTTCGGATGATGAGGATCAACTTGGCATTGAGTTACCATAAGCTCTTGCCCATCATCATCTTTAAGTGTGTTTAAATCATCTTTAAATTGGCCAATAGCTTTTGCTTGATCCTTTAATTGATTTTTAAGTAGCATGGAAGCTAAGGCCTTCGAACCATACTCCGCAATGGCCATCATAAATTTTCCACGCATATGAAAATTGGGAAAGTAATGTTGATCATGAGCTTCTATTTGTTGACCAGCATTGGAACAGTCATCCAGATACTTCTCACAATTATCCCGAATATTTCGAGGAGTCACCCAAGATACCAGGAATCCACCAAGAGCAGCAACGGCTCCCGTGCTAACCCACATTTTTCGCTCTTCCTGTTTTGCAGCTAGTTCAACTGACTCTTTGGAAATATCTAAGGACTTGGATTGAAGGTCTCCCCCCTCTCCATTTTGCATTTTTTCTGTTTCGCCACGCACTTCTTTAGATTTATTATTTTGAAACTTGGTTCCCTCTACCATGTGCATGGTATTCATCGCTTGCTCACCAGCAAAGATCGTGTTGTATGTCGAAATCATTCTTTTACAAGACTTCCAATCAGCTGCGGTTTCAGTCCACACACACTGATACTTTCCATCCCATGAAGCGATCATAGAAGGACCACCACCCGAAGGCCCGCCTTCTTCATCTTTGTTTACGTTGCCGCGGTCATTTCCACCGCCGCCGAAGCCTCCATTTCCACCAGCTTTACCACCGTGTTCTTGATAGAGTGCCCAAGCAGCAGAGCAAGATGTAACTGCTTTATTATAAATATCTGCCACAGCTTGTTTCTCGCAACTTGGTCCATCCCCAACCTCTTCTAGCCGGGTATTTGCTTGGACAATTTCTTCTTCATGCACTCTTTTTTGAATTTTTTGTTCTTCATAATCTAAGTTTGCACCACTTATTGTCATTCTCGTAGCATCCGCTTCACAATTAGCTCGTCCAGGGGTATTTCCACATGTATGCCAGTGATCTGCGTGTATCTTGTTATAAGGAGGAGTAAAATCCTGATAATTAGTCACTTGTATGTTGTGTTCAATATTTGCTATCTCTTTTTCAACTTTCTTTAAGTCCTCTTCTGCTTTTACTCTACTGTTAGTAATTTCTTGTCTAGCATCACTATCTGAATGACAGTATTCTTGATGAACAATAGCACAAATTCTTCTTCCTAATTTATCATTCGAATTTAAGGGCATTGAAATCTTATCGATAAAATCTGGGTGCTTACTCATTTTCGAATACAATTTGTCGCCATACAGAATTTTACAAGTTCGTGGATCGGAGGAATCAAACTCTTGAATAAAATTTCCCCCTGACAATTCAGCAGCGGCTTTCATATCTCCTTTTTTAAAACGAACATTCTGGCAAAATTCATTATCAACAATATCAGGAGATATTTGATAAACTTTAGGCTGATCTACATTTTCTCCTTCCTCTTTGTGATTTCTTCCTAAAGCGGTTAAGCGTTCAGCTTTGGCTTCTTTTTTTGCTTCGCGGGCATCAATACGCGCTTGTCTTTTTCTTTCTTTTCTTTTCTTCTTAGCCTCTTTTACACTCATTCCTGCACGAAGATCTTCTTTATAAGACCCCTCCGCTTCTTGTTTAGCTTTTTCTCTAGCCTCACTAATTCTATCTTTCTTATCGTCGTAGGCGTCATCTGCAAACTGCTTGATTGCTTTTTGTTCTTCTTTTCTTTCTTTTTTAACTGCTTTTTCTAAATCTTTTGAGGATTTTTTGGCTATTTTTGTGGTTTCTTTTCCTAGCCTCTTTTTTTCTCGTTGTAATGACTTACTTAAACTTTCGGCTCTTCTACCAGTATATGGATCAATTCCATCCGAGCTGTTAGTTGCTCGATCAAGCGCTCCTTGAAGAAAAGCTTGATCATCCTCTTGCTTTAACTTCCTTTTTAGCTCGTCTCGAGTTGTTCTTAGATTAGATTTAGTAATATCATCAATATTTGGATCTTCAAGATTATTTTCAAGTTGATCAATTTGCTCCATCATACTTTTTTGTCTAGCCCCCGTATTCGGATCGTCTCCTCTGACAGAACTAATCTGCGCATTCGTCTTATCCACATTATGTTGCATCCGATTTTGCTCATACAAATTGGCTATATTATCACCTGCTGTTTTACGAGCTGTTTCAATACCTTCATTTCTGGTTTTATCAATATCCTTATATTTGTCATCGAGATAACTTTGAAAAACAGAAGAATCATAGTTAGAGTAACTTGCATTAACTTTATCTAAATCATCCTTATCCAGGGGAATTCCATTAGCATAGCTCTGGCAACTATCATAAAAACCTTGAATATTCCCATCACCACTATTAACTCCTCCAACCACGCCAGAAAAATCACTTTCTAGTTCGCCTATAAGTCGACTTTTTAAACCACCTAATGAAAATCCAGCTGCGTTAACATCAGAGGTAGGAACTATTTTTCCGATGTAATTATGTTTAGAGTTTCCCTTTTTATTTGCATTATAGCTTGTACACCAAGCCTTATATTCAAAATACCTGTAAGGATCTCCTATTCTCTCATGATTTGGACACTTCACACCTTTCCCATTGTTCTCCTTCTTTCCTTGCGTCCATTCATTTAATGATTCGTCTTCACTACAATTTAACGCAAGTAAATTGGAGAAGGTAACCCCAAAAAAAAGTACAATGAATATTAGTATCGTTTTGATGTATTCCAAATCAATTCTCCACATCATCCTATTCGGAAAATTCCCGACAAAAATTAACCACTTTCTCAATTATAGCTTAAATAATTGATTTGATTAAAATCTCATGTGCTTGCGTGTGTTGATTGCCAAGAAAAAGTGGCAAAAATTGAAATTAAGAGAAGATTAATGAATTGGATTTAGATCTGGATTGCTCTCCCCAGATTTCTCAAGGGAAAAACTAGATTTGAACTCATCTCTTTTAGTCTCATCATCTTTTTTGGTTGATGAGTTAATTCTCTTTTGGGTAGTTAATTGAATCATTAGCGGAATAAAAACCAGAGAGAAACCGGTGGAAATAAGAAGTCCTCCGCAGATGGCCACACCGAGCGGCTGCAGAATTTTTCCTCCTTCACCTAAACCAAGAGCGATGGGAAGCATTCCTAAAATGGTAGTCATTGAAGTGATTAAAATGGCCCGCAGTCTTTTTTGGGAAACCAATTTAACTAAACTGTTAATTTCAATATCTTGATTGATTAAACGGTTTTTATAATCAATGAGGAGTATCGCATTATTCACGGCCAGTCCGTTTAGAAGAATCATTCCTAAAAGGGAGTTTAAGGATAGTGTTGATTCAAACAACCAAAGGGAAACGATGACACCACATAAAGAAAACACCACTGAATAAGAAATAATAAAAATATCCAGAAAGCGCTGATACATCAAATATAGTAAGCCTAAAACCAACAAGAATGATAAAATTAAAGAGTTTGTCACCTGGCTGATGTTATCTTCAACTTGTTTGTTAGAGCTAGTTGTAATAATCGTCGCCCCAAACTTGTCTTCAATTTTTTTAATTTTTTCTTCGATAGCTTTTTCTTCTTTAAGAATTTCCTCTTTAGAGAAATCTTCTGATAAGCCATCCACATCTAATTTTATAAAATCCATTCCATCATGGCGAATGAGTGTTTTATCTTTTTGCACGATTTTCAAGTTACCAAAGTTCTGCAAAGAATAGAGCTTTCCATCAACTTTGATCGGAGTGAGCATGAGAGTGTCTAACTCCTTAAACACTCCATCATTGGATTTTATCCGCATGGGATAAAATTTATGTTCAATGAAGACATCTTCAATCTTTTCACCATCTTTTGATACGGCAAATAAGTTATAGAGGAAACGAAAGTCAAAATCTTTCATTTTTCCTTTTAATTTTTGAAAATTTTCATTGGGAACAAAGATTGCCTCTTCATCACGTGATGTTCCTGGTCGGGCATTAATACTATTATAAAGTTTAGAATCACGAAGAGCATATCTTAGTTCAGAGGAGGCCTTAATCCCTGTTTGATAATCCTTATGCTTGATCTGGTAACGTTTTTCTACGATTTCAGGTAAAGGCATGGTTGCCGGGTTCCACTGCCATACATTGATACGAGCTTCCGTTTCACTTTTAAACATTTCTTCAATTTTTTTCTTCAATTCCTTCATATCATTTTGAGAAAATAACTTAAAGGCCACTGCTCCCCAGTTATTTCCTTGGTAACGAATGAAACTGTAATCAACCATAGATGAAAATTTATCTTTAACTTGCTTTGAAATACTCTCAAGTTTCTGTTCAAGCTGACTTGAATGAATAAATTTGTCGCTATCCACATTCACCATAAGAATATCTGAGTCAGGTTTTCCGATCAGCTCTTTCTTAATGGATGTTCCGAAAGAGAAGTAGAGAATGGTGAGGATGGCCAGAGGAAGAGTAAATATAAATGCTTTTTTATAAGGCATGCGAAAGGTAAGTATTTTATCAAGTAACTTTAGATATCCCGATTCGATTTTTTGATAGCTTTTGTCGAGTGGTGCGCCCTTTTGATTTTGATTATTAATAAATTTCAAACGAAGAGTAGGAACAATAAAAATAGCGATAAAAAAACTAAAGAAGTGAGAAAAAATCACTGCCTTGGCCAAATCACCTAGGATTGCATTTGCAAGATCATTAGTAAAAAGAAGTGGGACAAAGACGATTAAGGTTGTCACCATACTTAGAAAAAGAGGTACTGCTAGTTCTTTAACATTTTTTAAGATTAACTCTAATAAAATTGGACGAGTTATATTTTGTCCTGGGTTGGCAAGTCGCCATCCCTTCAAGGTTCGCATGATGGACTCCACCACGACAACAGATGAATCCACATTCATACCACAAGCAAGCGCTAATCCCCCCAGAGAGATTAAGTTAATATTAACATCAAAAAAGCGCATGCAGATGAAGGCAACCAGCATGGACAATGGAATCTCAATGGCCGAAAGCATAATACTACGAGGGTTTCCTAGAAATAAGAATAGAATAAGAACGGCTAGAGTCGCAGAAAGAAATACCTCTGAAATGAGATGCTTAATAGAGCGATCAATATAAGTTCCAGGATTGACTAAAGTTTTATACTTAAATCCTTCGGGGAAGTTTGCTTTATTATCTTCTATGAGCTGAATAATTTGATCACTCAATCGTTTTATATTTCCGCCATCTTTGGGGGCAGCATAAATGATAAGTGACTTCACACCTTCGGTTTTAAAAGTGGTGTGCTGATTTTCCACTCTTTTCAATTCCACATCAGCGATTTGCTCGAGCAGAAAAAGCTTATTATTGACCCGAAGTGAAATCTGTTTCACTTTATTCAGAACATCCTCTTTCTTTTCTTTGAGCAGAAAGCTGGTGCTAAATCCAATGGACTTTTTATATAAATTCACATCTCCAACGCGGTCTTGTTTAAAGAAACTAGAAAGTCGGTCTCGAATAAGATTAATTAAATTGGGTTGATTAAATAAAAATGAATCTTTTAAAGTAATGACTAATTCTTTTTCACCGGGATTATAAAACCAAGGGTCCTGTGTATCCTCTAACTTATTTAAACCCTGCTGAATCATAGGAGAAATTTCGTCATACAACTCTTCTAAGCTCTGCTTTGGATTAAACATTGAAACGATAATATAGCCACTATTACGATTTCTTTGCCACACTCCTATTCGATCTCCCATACTTTTAGGATAGTTGGTTTTAAAGGAGTTAATAATCGTTTCTATATCTTTTTTACATTCTTCAAAGTTTAAGCCAAAACCAAACTTCAAATCATAACGAGCACCATTACCATGGTAACGAGCTTCAATGGTTTCCAGTGGACGCTCTCCCTTATTAAGTTTTTGCAACTGCCATTCGAGAGTTTTTCCATATTCCTTGAGAAATGCATTTGGCTTCATTTCATTATAAGGAATCCAAATGGAAACTTCAGGCTGAGATGAATTGGGATAAAGAGAGATTGGTAACTTGGCCAAAGAAAGCAGACCAGCGCAGATAATAATCCCGATCAAAAAATAAATTCTTTTTGGATTATTAAAAACTGACTGTAGTTTCATGATTATTCTTTCTTGGCCTCTTTACTAGAAGGCTTTGTGGGAAATAATTCCTCTTGATTTGAAATTTCCACTTCTTCATCATTGGCAATAAATTTTTGATTAGAAGCGACAAATATCTGCTTCAATTCAAGTCCAGAGAGAAGGACTCTTTGATCTTGAAAAGTTTTACCTAATTTTACTTTCATTCGTTTGGCAAAATGACCTTCTTCTTTTTTAACAAGACGATTAATATGAGGCTCATCACCAATATAAAAGATGGATTCTTTAGGCACTAAGGTATATTTATGCTCTTTTACTCTCAAACTTAGTACCATTTGACTTTTATAGATTAAATCAGTCTTACAATTTGAGCAGACTAACCTTAAAGGAATACTACCCATTTCATCCATGGCCTTACCAATTGAGTGTATCAATAAACTAATCGGTTCTTTTTGGTACAAAAACTTCACTTGAAAATTATTGTCTTTAATTTCTGTATACTGATTCCATGTTAAAAAAGTCTGAAGATAGAGATCTTGTAAATTAGCCATTTTAATTAAAGTTTGTTGCGCAGAAATGTATTGTCCAACCACTAAACCAAATGAGGTAATCGTTCCATTAATAGGGGCGATAATTTTTCGAGAATTGAAGCTTAGATCTTGGTCTTGCTTAATCAGCTCAATCAGAATTTGCCCTTTTTTAACCTCCTCTCCTACTTTCGTATGTACTTTTTTAACAATCAGATTTTCGGGGGATTTTATTTCGGAAGCTTGATGGGAAAGAACCTCTCCCAGTAGATTAAATTCGTCGCGGACTAAGACTTCTTTTAGAATTGCCGCTTTAACCGTATTCAACTTCTTCTCAGCTTTGTCTGGCTTGCTCCAAGTTGCAGAGGAATAGATCAATAATCCACTGATTCCGTATTGAAAAAGGTGTCTTAAAGAGAATAATATCATGAGCTGAATTTAAGCTAAAAACCCAAAGGGCGCAAGTTCAATTCACCATTGAGAGATATACTGATCAATACGTTGACAAAGGGAGCGAATTTTCCTGTAATCTTTGGATGAAAAAACTGATCAGCTACCATGTAACACTAATTATGCTTCTCCTCAGCACCCCTCTTTTGGCGCAAGATTCTAATAATCCCGATGATTTATTAGACTCGGACCCGCTTAAGAAAGAATTCTCGGAGACCATGCGCGCAAATGGGTTAAAAAGTAAATCTTCCCATTCATACTGTGTTGAAAATGAAGAATTGTATGGTGGTCATGGAATATCCACCACTAAGAGAATCGCATCTGTCACAAAACTCTATACTACTCTTTTGGCCATTGATTCATTGGATTTACATCAACGTTTCAAGACCTATTTTTATTATAATAAAAAAAATCTCCACATAGTGGGAGGTAAAGATCCTTGGTTTGAAGCAGAGAAACTCTTCTATCTCATTCAAGAATTAAATAAAAAAGGGATCACTGAACTTAAGACGATTACTTTTGATGATAGCTTTTATGCTAATACAAGACCTAGTTCACAATACCAGCCCCATAAGAATCAATATACTTCAGAAACACTGGCCCAATATTTTAATACTCGTCGGTGGAGCCAGCGAACAAAATATTTTTATAATAAGACCATCGAGTTCGCTGAAAAAGAAGGTTACACAATCAAACTAGGAAAACTTAAAATGAAAGCCCAAACAATCGGCTTTTCTCAAATTAACCCGCTTAAGAACTTCAAAGATACGGCAACATACATTCATACTTCTCGTCCCTTCCATGCCATCCTCAAAGGAATGAATTCTAAATCTAAAAACTTTGTTTCTGAGTTCATTTGGAATCGAATTGAGGACAAAGATTTAAAACTAAAAGATATGAACTTAAAAGACAGTACTGTTTCTCTTAATAATGGATCAGGGCTTCCCATAAAATCCTCAAAGTCTCGTAAAGATAATACGGCCAGCTGCGCGCAAGTGTTGGCCATGCTTAAAGAATTAAAAGAAAAAATTAAGATTGCGAACTTTGACTTGGACGATCTGATTATGCATGGATCTGATGTGGGTACTTTTGAAAAACGAATGAAAAAAGATGACACGCAAGCTGAAGTGAAGAATCAAGTTTTTGCTAAAACCGGTACTGTTCGAAATACTTCTGCTTTAGCCGGCTTTATGTATACTGATAACTCTGACACTCCCATGAATTTTGTGGTTTTAAACCATACAACATCATCACGAGTGGGTCGAAAGTTTCAAGATGAATTAATCACTAAGGCTTATCAAAAGTTTAAAGCGAAGGACAATACTCCTTATCAATACAAAGACAGGAGCATTTTCCCTCTGGATGCTGAATTTTTTGATTAATATTTTTTTAGAAGTCCCAAGTACAAACCACATCAATTAAAGCTTCAATATCCTCTGACCAAAAATTAATTTCTTGGGCCGAAGGAACTCCTGACCGACGATATTCTACTGAACCAAAGCGAACTTGCTTAAACATTAGCTTTGCTTGATACAGTGATTGAGTCCCCACATCGCTGGGTAAGTTTTTAACTTTATTCCACTCTTGCAACTCAAGGTCATTAGATTTCATCACTTGAGTTGATTCGAGGATAATTTCAGATCCGCCCCTTAAGTAAAGTCCACCATTAGGATTAGTTCCTACTGATAAGTCGCCTTGAACTAAGAGATCTTGAATACTCGTAGGTTCAACTTGGCAATTCCAATTTGGATGGGCAAATAAAGATAAGTTCGTTAATAATAATAAAAATGATAACTTCATAAATCCTCCATAGCTCTAATAATTTTAGATACGCAGGTTTGAAATACCATAGGCATTACCGATTTAATATAAGGGATGCTAGAGGGCCGACTTAAAGTTTAAAGCAGAGTTGGTATATGATTTCTATTTAGGTTTTTTTACAGTATCCACCGCTTCATCAGGCTTCGTGATCGGTTCTTTCTTTTTGAGTACTTTATCGTAATTCAAAAGATAGCGAGTGTGAACTATATCAAAAATGGATGTATCTGGTCGATCATGAATTGTATTATTACTTATTTCAAAGTCGTTTAATGAGTTACCATCTCCGTTGGACTTAGCCTCTTGACCTTGGGTATTGTTTTCATCGTCGTAATCACTCATATCAAAATCATCAAACATGCCTTCTCCATTATCGGCTTTACTTCCGCCGCCAGCGGTGTGTTTGGTGATTCCATGTTTTGATTTTTTCTTTTTAAGTCTATCTGCTCTCGCTTTTTTAGCTTTTGCCATGATTTTGGCTTTATTATCAAGAGTATTTTTTAAAGCTTGCATACCTGGAGTCTTCATTAAATCCCCACGCATTTTCTCCACATGCTTTGCGATCTCTTTATCAATATCATAATCTTTTTTACCTTTTCGCCTCATGTAATCATTTATTTTTTTCTTTCCAGCACCTATTCGAGCATTTATTGCTGAATTATGACTACTCAATTTTGAAGCAAACTTCTGAGCTGCTCCAAAATTATTACTATTCAATGCGTTTGCATATCCCATAGAATCGTTATAAAAATTTCCTAATGCTGGATAAGCTAAGTGATTTTTATTCATCATTTGAAATTCACCAGGGTCATCACACTTTGAACTTAAGCTGTAGTTTTGATCCATACAAAGATTTAGATCATTCATAGCGATCTGATTATCTATCTCTTGCAATTGTCGCCTGTAAATAGCAAGTTTTGATTTCATCGACTCAGGATCATAGCTGCCATTTCCGATCAAAGCCAGACCACCCGGAGGACAATCAGGACAATCTTCATTGCTATTTGAAACTGTTGCCCATAATTTTTCAAATTCACATTTGTGCGCATCGAACTTCTTTTTTGCTTTATCGTAATCAAGATGAGCTTGTGTGGCATTTGCCCCAAAAACCGTCATTGCAGTACCAAGAAGAATCAATGCTTTCAAATATTTTTTAGTTTCTGCTCCCTGACTAGTAGCCCCACTTTTTGCATCAGCATTATTAGACGTTAAAAATGTTTTCATTGTAAATTTTTGAACAAGCCTATTGTAGCCATGATAGGAGGTTTTATCTTTTGAAGAATTATAAACATCCATAGCACCGGTGACGCCATCTATAACATCCCCAAAAACTCCACCACCTTTACCTGAAACGGCACTGCTACCAGTTAAACTAGTTAATAAATCTTTTAATAGATTTGAACAACCAGCAAATTTCATTAGAAAATTTTCAGTACCTTCTTTTGCAAACTTATCCATACAACTTGGAATTGATTCATACATACTGACTAAAAATTTTCCTGCCATTGTTTGAGTTTTTTTTGAATTTTGATTGTTATCACTACATTGTCCATCGATGGCTTGTAATATACCTTCTGCAGTTTGTGCGGCATATGGTATGTTCGACTCAGAAGTTATCCATGTACCATTTCCAAAAATTGCTGCGACGAGAGCAATTCCCATTTGTGTTGCAAGTGCAGAGGCTGCCCATCTGCGACTATTTAAAATTTTCAATTCAATATGAACACTTTTAATTAAATGCATTTGATTACTTATTGATCTTAATTCTGCTTCATTTACTCCACCAGTTGACTCCAATGGCATTAATCTTTCTTGAGCTAAGGCATTCGCCCTAACTTGATTCTTTGTTTCATTAAAATGATTAATTAAATAAGTAAGGGCACTACTTACAATCATGGTAAGCATAGGGCTTTTAAAAAATGTCTTACATTTGAATGGTACCCCCATACCCATACTAACCATAATCATTCCTATAATCATGTTAGAGAAATATAGATAATCAGGTAATTTGCTTATGTCCTGAGGGTTAATATCAGCTGTCACATCATAATCTAATTTTTCTAACTTGGCGCTACTACATTGACTCGGAGTTGTTAACTTTCCAGTGCTTTCTGTTAATGAAAAACCAAATACATCTCCATAGTCATCCTTTTCAAAATAGGATTGTCGAAAATCTTCTAACTCAAGAGGTAGGTTCTCAACTGACGTTGCTGCAAAAACGTGAGAGTTAGGAATCGGAATAAAAATTAACTGAAGAAATATAATGAAGTTAAATAAAAGATTTCGAATAAAGTACTTGTGTCGCACTTGGGCTCCTTTGCTTAAAAAATTACTTTTTAAGCTTTTTAAGTAGAATCACTCCCACTACTGCTGCCCCCAATATTAACAACCAAGCATCGTCTCCAACTCCTGTACCGGATCCACTGCCATTTTTACCTTTATTTTTTGCGATATTAAATTTTGCATCGTTATCCATGGGATCAAAGACAGATCCACCCACGCCGCTATTATCTCCAGCTGCACCGGAACCGGTTGCAATAACCGCTTTTCGCTTACGGAAAACTTTCAGAGTTGCCGCCAGCTCATCCATCAAATTCTTGTATTCGTTGTAGTGTTTTCGAGAAACTGAAAATGTCACCGCAACTCCAATGTCTTCTTTTACTGTGGCTAAATAGCGAGTGTAAAACCCAGGTACCTCGGAAGCGAGGTGAAGAGAATCGATCCACTTATGATCTCTTAAGTCGGCAACCTTAGTATATTTCATCTCTGATCTTTGGGTCATTCCACCCGGAAGAGTGTATGTTTTAGGCTCATTTAAATATCTTTTATAGTCTTCCATGCTATCGGATTTTCCACGAATTTTAGCGGCTAAAATAATAATCGCCTCTTTCTTTCGATCTTCATTGCTGGACTGACACACCCATTCTCCACCTTCAAGGGCGCATTCCCAGCCAGTGGGAAGTTTAAATTCACAGTATTCTGATTGAAAAATTTTTGCTTGAAGGGATGAAGTATGCGCAAGGATAAAAACCCAAACGAAAAAAGCAGGATAATAATTCCATTGTTGTATTCTCTTCATTCCAAAAACCCTTGAAAAAATACTAAACATCCGTGTAAGTATGTACAATCTATTGTAACTTATTTAAAAATATTCT
Organism: Bacteriovoracaceae bacterium; assembly: GCA_028101965.1. Taxonomy (GTDB): domain Bacteria; phylum Bdellovibrionota; class Bacteriovoracia; order Bacteriovoracales; family Bacteriovoracaceae; genus JAOHMI01. The sequence goes on along the minus strand of JAOHMI010000037.1, from coordinate 2,538 downwards.
CCCAACGGGGAAAATAATTTAAAAACTGACTATTAAGGTAATAACTCAATGACCAGGCTTAACTCTATGAAAACTAACCATCTGACTATTCTTGGACCCTGCTCATTAGAGTCAATGGAACAAATTGAGCCCATCATCTTACTAGCTCAAAAATTTGGCATATTTACCATTCGTGCCCATCTCTTTAAGCCCAGAACCAATCCAGACTCCTTTCAAGGTTTACATGAAAATGGGATCGAATTAGTCAAAAATATAAAAACAAAATATCCCGGCCTAAAATTAGTAGAAGAAGTTCTCTCTCTTAAACAATATCTTTTAACTCAAGATTATTTTGAATATATTCAAGTTGGTGCACGAAATATGCAAAACTTTGAATTGCTCAAAGATTTGGCCACACATCTTCTTCCGCATCAAACTATTATTCTAAAACGAGGTTTTGCTAATACTCTTGAAGAGTGGATCCAATCTGCTCGTTACCTAATAAAGTATGGTTTGAAAAAAGAACAAATTATTCTTTGTGAAAGAGGCTCACGCTCACTTACATCTAGCACTGGAATGCACCCAGATTTTATTTGTGCCTTTCAAGCTAAACATGATTATGATTTTCAAGTGATTTTTGATGCTAGCCATTCCACTAAAGAAGCCACCTATGTTCTCCCCATGGCAGAGGCTTCTCAGGCTTTTGGTTTAGATGGACTTTTAATAGAATGCCACCCTCAACCGATGATGGCCCTATCAGATAAAGATCAAGCCATTGACTTAGAAGCTTTAGAACAATTTCTCTCTAAATTTTACGCCTTAAAAGAATTTACGGGGAAAAAAAATCTAAATGTCATCAGCGATAACCAGTGAGCTTTGATACATCCGACTCATTAGCGGCATTACGCTTTCCAGTTTTTCGCTCTTTTATGTTATGCCGAATTTTCCTCACACTAGCGGTGCAAATACAATCAGTCTTAGTGGGTTGGCAAATCTTTGAATTAACCAATGATCCCTTGGCCTTAGGTTTAATTGGACTGGCCGAAGTCATTCCTAATGTAACAGTAGGACTTTTTGGAGGCCACTTTGCAGATGTATTTGATCGAAAAAGAATAACACTAATCTGTCTGATTACCCTATTAATTGTTACCTTCACTATGGGGTATTATGCAAATGTATTAGTCCCCTATCAACTATATCTATTAATTTTTATGACTGGATTTGCTCGCGGTTTTATGGAACCGGCCATCTTTGGAATTTTAACTCAAGCAGTTCCCAAACAAATTTATCTTAACTCTTCCAGCTGGGCATCTTCTCTATGGCAAATAGCTTCAGTCATTGGAGCAGGAGCTTCCGGTTTTATTTTCAATGCTCTCGGCTTTTCTCAATCTTATTTTCTGGCCACCATATTCTTAGTTTTTGCTTTTGTTAGTATCTTAGTTATCAACCGAAACAGCTACGCTCATGATATGGTTCCCTCTCAATTAAAAATATTCTCCAGTATAAAAGAGGGTCTCATTTATGTGCGAAACCAACCCATCATCCTCGGTTCCATGGTGCTAGATATGTTCGCGGTTCTATTTGGAGGGGCGGTCGCCCTACTTCCAATTTTTGCAAAAGATATATTGGGTGTTGGTGCCGAAGGACTTGGCTTACTTCGCTCTGCACCTTCTGTAGGTGCTATACTAATGGCCTTTTATATTACGCGCTTTCCCCCAACTCATAATACTGGAAAAAAGCTTTTTGCTGCCATTTTTATCTTTGGTCTATGTATGCTTGGCTTTAGCCTTTCCACCAATTTATATTTATCTTTATTTTTTCTCTTTATTTCAGGGGCTGCGGATAACATAAGTGTCATTATTCGCCGAACGATTACTCAGACATTTTCCCCTGAATCCATGAAAGGAAGAATATCTTCCGTGTCTCGAGTATTTATCTCTTCTTCAAACGAGTTAGGTGCCTTCGAATCTGGAGTAACTGCAAAGTTTATGGGTGCTGTCGGTTCAGTATTATTTGGAGGGAGTATGACAATTATTGTAGTACTCTCAGGAATTAAGGTTTTCCCAGAGCTTTATCAAATGGAGTTTAAAGACATTAAACCGGTTGATTAAAAGGAATAGTTTAAACGAAAATTAACTCGATTCCCTCGATCCTTCTCTCTTTCCCATTCTTTAACATATTCAAAAATAAAGTTAAAAGATTCCCCTAAATTAAAACGAGTAAAAAGAGTTGCCTCTCGGAGATACTCACGCAGAGGAGTATAAGTTAAGGTTGCATAACGAATTTCATAGTTAAAAAATTCTTTAATTTTATCTGAGTAAGTCACACGAAATTGATTTGTGGATATCTCATCCTCATCAGTCCATTGAGTAAAATAATATTCAAGAAATAAATTCTCTAATCCATGAACTCGATAACGAGGACCAATTCGGTAGCGATTAAAATTATCTAAATAACCACTATCCACAGACTCTACACTTCCTAATAATGAGTAGTTTTGATTAAAGTCATATATGTTAGTTAAGTTGAGAATATTGTGAAAAAAATATTTTGATTCAG
>JAOHMI010000036.1 GCA_028101965.1 Bacteriovoracaceae bacterium | reverse complement strand
CGTAGAGCCCGACCCTAAATAAGTTATCAATCATTCCACGTGTAAGACTGATATTATATCGTTCGGTTGCTACCACCAAACTCTGCTCATCATCATTAATAACCACAGATGAAATTTGGCATTCAGTTTCCACAAAGTATTGATCCAAGAAACAAACCTGTGCTCTTAGATCTAAATATTCGCTTCCCCCTGAATTGAGTTTCGCAAAGGGATTAATATCAAAATCAAAATAATTACCATTCTGATCAACAAATTTCACTTGAACACCATAATTTTTAGTTATGGCCACATTGGGATCTAAGCTTGAGGGAAAGTAATCTTTTTCATCCAAATCAGATATTTTTAAGCTACCAAATAGTCCAATCCCAAAAAACTCATCTCCAGGTCTGCTTAAATCGGCTAGAAATGAAACCTTCATATCGTGAGAAGTATTTAGATAATTTGGCCCTAAATCAAAGTATTCACTTCTTAGCTTAGTATTGAATCCAAAGCGGGACTCTTCAGAATTGATAAATAAAATATTCGCATCAATAAAGCGACCTTTAGCTTCCTTAAAGCCGGGCATCAAACGTAATGACAAATTAGTTGGTAAACCATCAGTTGCCGCTTCTGGCCATGAATTTGTTTGAGAATAGCAAAAATTAAAAACATAAAGGATGCATAGAAGTAGTTTCATAAATAGATCTCCATAATTTAACTTATGCAGCAAGAGCAATAGAACGATGTCTTATCCTATAAGTGGATTTTGATTATTTTTGTACACAAGAGAAAATAATTACTAACAGATTGAATAAATTACAGAAACAATTCTCTTTTAATCTTAAATTTTATACAAAATTTGCATGCGGAGATCAAAATACTACCAATGGACTACTATCACCAACCTGCTTATAACCAGTTGTTTGCTATTTTCTTGCGTTAAAAACCACAAAAAAAAGAAATCAGACAAAGTTCCCCATGTTCAAGTCCCAGCTGAAAAAAAGAAAAACAAAGACACTTCCCACACACAATTAAATAAAAAAAGAAACAAAGACAACTCTCAACTTACTAATGATATAAATGCACATTTACTTGAACTTGAAGATGAATTAAAAAACAATGCCTTCGTTGTTTTTACGGAAATTAATAAGGATGATAAAAATCAACTAATTCTAAAGTATAATGGAAATGATATTAAAAGTTTGGTCAATGCTAGATTTATTCTCATGAAATACATAAGTGAGGGTAATTTAATATTAAGTAATCAAAAAGAAACTGCTAGTGCAAGTAATACTTACCTCAGACTAAAACAAAAAGTACCATTGGCCCAACAGTTGCTTAAAAAAGTAAAATTAGAACTAAACCAGATCTATCAAACGGATAAATAATGAAAATATGTGTCTTCTGTGGTGCTAGTAAAAATATTCACCCAAACTATCAGCACTTATCACAAAAATTTGCTCAGTACCTTTCGCAAAAAGATTTTACCTTCTCTTATGGTGGTGCCAGTGTTGGTTTAATGGGATACCTCGCAGATGCTTGCCTCAAAGAAAAGGTTCACGTTACGGGAATTATCCCTGAGTCATTGTCTAAGTTTGAAGTCTCCCACACTAAAATAGACAAACTAATTGAAGTCAAAACAATGCATGATAGAAAAGCAATGCTTTATGGTATTTCGGACCAATTCGTAGTTTTTCCGGGTGGGATGGGAACACTCGATGAGTTCTTTGAGATTCTGACTTGGAAACAACTTGGCTTTCATCAAAAGCCCATAACCATATTCAATAATGAAGGCTATTTTGATGAACTACTCTCATTTTTTAACCAGGCAATACACAAAGGATTTATTAGACAAACGGATAGAAACTTATTCAAAGTAGCCTCATCCATTGAGGGTATCTTTGAATAATTAATTTTCAGATTAAATTTAAAGGCAGAATGTTTCTGATTTAAATTGAAGGGTCGAGATTAAATAAAACTATATTTAGACTAGACTGTAAAATAAAAACTAATAGCGATCTCTTGAGTTAAAGTTACGACCACCACCACTTGAGCGGTTATTCTTTTCGATCGCTTCGTTAACTCTTAAAGTTCTTCCACCAACATCAACACCATTACAGTTTTCAATGCATGAAGCAACTTCATCAGTTGTACCCATTTCAACAAAGCCAAAACCTTTGCTACGACCAGTTTCTTGGTCTGTGATAATTTTAACAGATTTCACTTCACCGTGCTGTGAAAAAACATCTGTTAGCTCTTGCTCGCCTACGGTGTAAGCGATATTTCCTACATAAAGTTTGTGACTCATCGATTGTCTCCTTGGATTAAGTCATTAATGAATTTTTTAGATTGCTCTAAATCTAATTTCTTAGTTATTGAATGCTCTAAAGCAATTGTATCTGATAATTTATCAAGGATTTGATTTTCGAGTGCCCCTCTATCTTCCACAAGAATTAGCTGATTAATTAATTCGATAATAACATCAAATTTTTGAGTCTTAGATGTATTTTTAAAATAATTTATACGGTCTTTTTTGGATTCAAACTCAAGGGCAGAGGTGTCTTCCCCAATGGCATCAAGTCTCTTTATCAGATCATCTTCTTCAAGAAGAAGCCGAAAGTTATTCTCACCAGCAACAGGAAGAAAATTTTTAACATTATGATCCATTGATTCAACAACAAGATATTCACCCTTTCCACCCAATGTATCTAAGCCAACGACTTTTCCTACACCAAAATTAGTGGATAAAACGATCTTGCCTAAATACTTATCTTGGCCAACCAAAGATAAACTCCCTTGATGTTCAAAAGAGTCATGACAGATTTTTCGGTATGATTCTAATGAGATATGTTGCCAATCTACCATAGTGCATAATTTTTGTAAAATACATTTAGCATTTTTATAGTATTCAGGGCTAAGACAGGCAACAAAAGGCTTTACAATTCAATTATATATGCACTTTCAGTCCATCCCTCTTGATCGTAGTCACTATGTTTCGGAGGTGGAATCACCTTCTCCTGATGGATTAAATTAACCTTATCTTTCCCCCAATAATCATAGACTAGTCCGGGGGTAACCGGGAAAGGAGGCCTTTTAGTCATAATATCTATATGTTCCAATAAGATAAGGAAATAATAAGACTTCTCGTGCATAAGTATTTTTAGCTTATCCCAATATTGATTTCTCTTATTTGGGTCAATTGCAATGAATGATGCCCTATCATAAATAAGATCATATTTATTCACCTTAATTTTAAACAGATCTTCTTGGATTAAATCTACTTGGGGAGAAGAAAATACATTTGAATTAATTGTGAAATCAATAGAGTTTTCATTGAAAAAAGCTCTAATTGCCTCTTCACTTAACTCAACACCAGTTACGTGTAGTTTTTTTTGAGCTAAATATACCATATCGATCGTTTTTCCACATAAGGGAACAAAAACATTATTATGAGTATCCTTAATAAAAGAAGAGAAATGATTTAATAAATAAGGGTGTGTATCATTTTTGTGGAAACCAATATCATTTTGTTCCCATTTTTTTAGCCAATAAGAATTTTCCAAATCGATTCTCCCTTAGAATTTTTTTTAATACGAAACCTATTTAGGTAGAAATTAGGCAAATATTAATTCTCTTAATACAGAGATTCACGGGCATCAAAGCTTAAATTAGGTAACTTTGTTTCCATAATTTCTCCGATTGCGAAAACAAATTTCGAAAAACTCGAACGAGACAAATTAAATCGCCGAATAATATCTAAAAACCACATAGGTACTTTTGTTTCACATTTTAACTCCAGGATGACACTAGTATAAGGATCAAAATAATTTGCATTGTCATAGTACTTCAACCCCTTTCGACTAAAGTCATATGTATCTCTTTCGCAATACCTCAATTGTTTATCAAAGGTAATTCGAGCGTAATCATCAATGGTAGAAAATAATGCTTTCCGACGGTATTGCGTAAATGCCACAGGACGAGCTCGATACGCGTGTGCCTTAGCAAAAAAGTCATAGGCAAAATCGTTAACAATTACAGACTCTTCCGTCTCAGGATAAGTTCCTTTATCCAGATGATCAAACCAGGACATATCCTTAACTTTCGCTCGCGTCTTGCGTACAAATCCTTTTGATTTATTTTTAACTTCCAGAAGGTAGAGAGAATCATCAGTCAATTCATCCCCATAAGTTCTTACCCTCATATTAAAACGCTCATCCACTCCGGCCAAACGCCTTTCTAAAAATAAGAAATTCGGAGTATCAAGATATATATTATTTATGGAGTAATAATCATCAGGTGAAATTTTAGAGAAGTGGTCCATTTCACAATAGGGAGTTAAAAACTCACAAATCGGTTCGACCAGATCCAAGGGGATATGATACTTCAGTTCGTATCTTTCATAAAAAAGGGCCGTTTTAAGAGTCATAGATTACTTCCTGCTCATAAATATTTGAGAAGGGGTCAACGAATTATCTGATAACTTGATAAACTCCATGAACAATTCCATTATTTGTCTCTGATGCTCAACAAAACGAACTTCTTGATCATACTCAAACTTAAGATTTTTTAAATATTCATCTAAAGCCAATGTATTAATAGACTGCTTTTTAAGTTTTTTGATGGTTACAGGAAATGATCGTTTAAGCTCTAAATAATTCGCAATTTCATTTCGTATCTGTATGATTAATAACTTTTTATTCTGTCCCAATTCCATCGCTTCATTTTTTAAGCGAATCTTTTTGTGGGTATCAGTATAAACTTTTTCAATATCAATTGGAGAAGTCTTATCCAGAGGAAATGATAAACCTACTGTAAACTCAGTATTATTAACAATTTCTACCCCATCATAACTCTTCTTTACTTCTACAAAGTCTAATAGCTTTCGATTATTGGCCTTGTCGAACTCTTGCTTTAACTCCAGTATTCTCAATTGACCGTTAACATATTTTTCTTGATTATTGCTAGAATTCGCCATGGTATAAGTTTTATTTTTCATCCATGACATTCGAGGTAGTTTAAAACGATCTAAATCATTCTGGGTCAATTGATAAGTACTTTTTAATTGTTCCTTAAGGACTTTCTGTTGCCCTTGATTAGAACGTAAAGCAAACTTTACGTCAGAGATATAAGACTCTAAGGTAAAAATTTGACTATAAGTTTTATTTCTTTTCTTTATCGAGGATTTTGCTTTAATAAATTTATTTAAATATTTTCTTTGCAAATAAACAAATGATCGAATTGTGAGTAGTTTTATCAAGTGCTGGCCAAAGTAATTTAACTGCTCAGCTGCAACGACTTTCTCTGTACTATTTTTATTATCCCTTAATTGTTGAATAAACTCTTTTTGAACCCGTCCATTAGAGAGGGCGCCCAAACTAAAACGAACGCCTACACTCTTCTCAGCTTCAATGCTGTCAGCCGATAACCGAATTTGAGCTCCTTCGATGAAACCTAACTGAGGATTGGGAAGATCCATTTCCTCATGTTTCAAATTCTGTGCCCAAGAAAGATTAGAGATGAATAAAAGAAATAATATTCTATTTAACAATGTCATAAAAGGCTACTTGAGAAGGATCTCTTCCATGATCAAAGGTAACAGTTAAGGTTTTGCCTTGATCACAATACACTCCTTCCGGTTTCTGATGAGGGAAATTATATATTTTCAAAGCATTACTTTTTCTTCGATTAAAATTTAAACGAAAAATTGCACCTGAACGCCGCTTTTTTCTTGTTGGAGCTGCCGTTAAATACAAATCGTCTCCGCATAAAGACATACCAGATATTCCTAAAACTCCTCCATGGGTATTTTTCAATACCAGCTTTTGAAATATGGTTATATTTCCCGGGGGGATATCTCCTGTTTTTAGTAATTTGTTCAGATTAGATATTTTAAAAATTATGGCCTTCCGTAAACTTCCACTTTCCAATACAGGGTTTCTCAAACCAATATAAAGTGAGTTGTCCTTAATTAAAATTGCTTCAAGATCAACTTCCATTCCCTTTTTCTTTAAGACTAATTGGGCAAGCTCTGATTTTGGCGTCTTTCGTAGGGATCTATGAATAGCTTTATATAAATTGATTTCAGCTTCTTTTGTAAACTGCAAACCATCTCGTTTTAGTTTAATAAGTTTCTTCCGAAATTTAAAATTTTTCTTCTTATCTAATGATGATAGTAAGTAAACTTCACCATTCTCAGTTGAGGTAATCGCCTCAAGATCATCGACCTGACCTAATTCAGGAATATAATTTTCATAAATGATCTCCCCCTCTTCGTCTAAAAGTACTACCTGAGGATGATCTTCTAAATTCATGCCATCACCAATTGCCATAAACTTTTTAATATCTTTAAGAAAAGTAATCCCTGATGCTTCAAAACTTGATTTAGTTTTTAAGATCAAGTCTTTCTCTAGCCTCTTATACAAAAATACATTTTTTAAAGTATTAATTGAAGATGTAGTTAGTATTTCATTAGCTTCCTCCAAGGCAACCGCATTATTAAATAAGGGTGATGTACGATGGACTTTTTTGATAAATACTTTCTCACCTAATAAAAAAGTGTGATTAACTGGAATACTTACTATTACTTCTCGCCCCCATATTGGCCGTTCAGGATCACGCAGAAGTCTAGGCGGGAAGCTTACAATACTAGACCCAAAACTAATGATTTTACCAATGGTTCCTTTTTCAATATTTCCACTAAGACTACTTACTTCGACAAACTGCTCTACATCTATTTCATCCATTATCTTTTCATGGATATAACCTCTAATTGTCGTAGGTTGGTCTTTTAAAATACTAATAATGGGAAAATGTGGCTGAGTGTTTTCCCCTTCTTTATAATTAATATTTTGAATTTTACCTTCAAAGTCAGCAAATATATATAAATCTTCTTTTTGCTTTCTAAGAATTCCTAAGTGCTCCTTCAAATTTTCTAAAGCGGTGGACTCTATGGTTTTTTTATCCAAGAGAGGCAGAAAAAGATCTCTCTCTTCTTGCATGATTTTTATTTCTGATTCAATTTTGCTCATTTCGAGTTCTAATTCTGGATTTTGTAGTTCGAGAAGAAGAGCACCTTTTTTTACAATTTGACCTGGGATAACATGGAGCTTTTCAACTTTAGCTGGATAGGATTTTGCCACTTCAATCGCACGAGAGCCGACAATGCCTACGAAACTTGAAGTATCGTTAAGGTCAGTTTGGATGACCGCAATAATTAAAATACATAGCGCCCATATACTTAAAAAGACCTGAAATGATCTTGATTTTATTTTAAATTTATCCATGAACTTTTCCATGATCTTCTTTTCTTTAAAATTCATTCCAATTTAAATCTCTACCGTCGCTTCCTGAAGCATTAGTGTTACGCCTGTCACATCTTTAGTGGTTTTTAATTCATTCACTAATTTTTGATAAGAGTTATTGTTTTTTAGTTTAATTTGATAAGCAAAATCGAGTTTATCTCCCTGAGCAACCTCTCTTAAAGTCACTAAGGCAAAATATCGACACCCATCATTAAGAACTTTTTGAATATCAGTCTCAATTTTATTCTTTTCTGTTTGGCCCCCATTAGCGCTCGTGGTGAAACGTAAAAGGCCATCAAAGTTGTTTTCCGAAGTGAAAGGAAAGTAATATAAAATCATAGCAACCACCCCAAAAAACATGGTCCCTACTACGGCAATTTTAAACGCATATACACCGCAAGAAATTCCTATTGTTAGCGCCACAAAGATAAAAATTATATCCTTTGGATCTTTAACTGATGATCGAAATCTAATAATTGATAACGCACCCATCATCCCAAAACCTCTTGCCATATTATCTCCAATGGATTGCATCGCAATACAAGTCACCAGTGAACCGAGGATAAGGGCTTGAATAAAATTTCTGGAATAAGAAAGTCCTTGAAAACTTTTCTGATAAATAATGGAAACAATAGAGGATAAAACGAATGCGAGCAATACTGAGTAAAAGATACTCGTAAAGGATGGATCCTTTACGCTTGAATGTAGTTGAAATATATCTAACATTTTTCCTCTCTAAATCTCTAAAATACTTAGTGCGCTCCCCGCCAATACAGTTGATACAAAACTATTTGGGAACATTAAATAAAAATCCTTCCTCCCTGAAAAAAGGTCTAACGCGATCGTAAAAATATCGCGACGCAGCTTCATTGAGTTGTGTGATTTTAGTTTGCACTTCGTCAAAATAAGAAATTGAATCAAGCTTTCCTTTTTCAAAGTTGCTCTCTTGTAAGATGTCGATGTCACCAGGAAAGGGATATCGAGCAGATTGAAAATGGACTTCCCGTTTAAAATTACTCTCGCCAATGGTTTTTATTAAGAAATGGACTACTTCTAATTTGAACTTTCGATCAAGCATGAATCTGGCCAAACGCTTAAGTCGTTTGAACTGACGACGAGTAAAGTTTTTATTATTAAAGTAATTAAAATTTTTCCTTGCTTTAGCATATCGTTTCCAAAATTTTTCAAACTTTTGACGATAACCTTTTGTGAGCGCTGGGTTTATCGTTTTATCTGAACGTATGAATTCGCAGGAAAGAATAACTGATGGTGATTGCTTGAACTTCATATAGTTTAAACACATTTCATACTTCTTTTTTTTGGGATCAAAAAATTTCTTTAAACCATTTGGTGAAAACTGAATACTTATATCCATTGTGGTTTTTCCTAAAAGAGTTTTCATATATTTAAAGTCAAAGGGAAATAAATCTGGTGGCAAGACAGACTTATAAGTTCGTAAAACTTTTCTAAAGTCACTCTTCCTCATGGCCGGATGTATAGCACTTAATGAGACTCCCATAGTGATTTCTTTCTTTTTATTCATAAAAACAGTACTCTTGTAGCTTTCCCCTGCCTCCACGATATCAATCATCTTTAACTTTTGATGCTCGATTTCATAAATCTTGTTCACCATATTTTGTTTTGGATTCTCATGATTATTAAAGCGATTGATAATTTTTCGCTTGTACTTTCTTTTACCAAATAACTTAAAAAAGGAAAATAAGCTCTTACGTTCTTTATGATATTTTGTTCTCTCAATGAGCAAATGCTTTTTGTCTAAGCTTCTAGGCTTCCTTAGAGTCATATTCTTTTTGAGCAAATCTTTTTGTTCAAGATTATTTAGGTCAAACATATAGGTGTCCTGATCAATATAGGTAGATTTACTTTGAATGCTTACGAGGGGAATCCTCGCCCCCCAATCAAAAGCATTTAGATTGATCATAGAATCGTAGTACTTCCCCTTAGCCCAGTTTGCATAAACTTTGCCTTCAGCCCCTTTAAGTATTGTTGAACGACCTAGATTAAATCTTCTAAAAGCTACCTCAGCGCTTACAAATGGTACCCATCTTGGGCGTACTTTTAATTGTGATCGAAGTCCAACATAGCTGCTAACAATTAATGATTCATTTTCTTCCAATTGCTCTATTAATTGAGAACGCATTTTCTTTAATGAGTATTTTGGCAGTTTAAGCATATCCCATTTATTTTTATAATAATCATTTAAACTACTAACTGGTTTTACCTTTATAAACTCAAATGATTTAAAAAATTGTGAACCCACAGATAAATTAAACCCACTTGGAATTTCAAAGCCTAAAGCTTTTTGAATGAGCTTTCCATTTTCTCCTAAGAAGAATCCAAAACGAAATAAATCGACGAGTAAATAGGGGTGCTTTGCAGAAGTATCAGGATTTTGTATCAGATACCTCATTGGTATAAAATTCTTTACACCAATATCCATGGCCTCTACAAAGCAGTCCTCCCCACAAACTCCCCTAAGGGGATTATCTGTATCAAAAAGACGTACATTAAAAATTCGTAAACCCTTGGTTCCCAATTGAGCATTATAAATACTCGCATGAAGACTGTTTACCAAAGTATCAGTTATATTTTGCTTTACCGATTGAAGTATTTGATCTTGTTTGGTCCCTGGCTTTATTCTTTGGTAACCCACTCCCCAATTTCTTGGCCAATTTTCTAATTCAGGATTGAATGTAGTGTTGTCATCATCAGCGAGTACACCATTCTTAAAAAGAGATGCGTATTCACTTTTGCTTGCATCCCACTCTGGCAACATCTCAATCCGAAAGGGCTTTCCTCCATCATCAATAAACTGCTCACCTTCCATTTCGAAAACTCGCACTAACTGATTCCGTCTTTTTATCATTAATTTTGCGTAATACTTGGCAACGGGAAGTGGGTAGCCTGAGTAAACAAAGGCCTGCTCTATCTGGTGGACGCTCAACTGAGCTATCCTTCTTGTTATCCACTTAACATCATTAAAGGTAACTGCCTTAGAAATATTGTAGGGAAAAATACGAAAATAGTTATAACGAATCTCTTTTAACTTCTTTGTTTTTTCACCACGGCTCACGGACTTTATTAACTTATAATTGTAAAAATTCGGAAAACCAGTCCCGAGAGATCCGCCCATATCTGATGCGGATAACATGACTTTATATTTAGTTTTTCCAGCTTCATCAATATAAGGAACAATTTTTGTTTTATCGTTATCATCTTTTGTGTCAAAGTCCCCAACCCAAGCTAAGAAATTATAAAATGCTCGATGTTCTCGCTTTAAACTCTTGCCTAATCCATCTCGAACATAAAATCCTATATTCATATCAGATTTTCGATTCGATTTTGCCTCAAGAGTAACTGACTTCATTTCAATGTATTTTTTCCCTTCACTATCTACTTTAACCATTTTTAGCGCAGACTTTAAGTGACGCATAATTACATATCGCTCTTCCAAATTTTGGATCAAATTCGCAAGATATTTTTCAAATTCCCCATTTTCATAAACATGATCTTCAAAATAAACACGAATTGAGTTTTGAAAGTACGTTGGATCAACTGTAAACCCTAATGCTGCCGCTAGAGTATTTACCACAGGTTCCGTGTTAACCTCACTCCCCCATAAGAACTTCATGCCTCTATTCCAAAAAGCTTTTTGAGGAGTGAAGCCTGCTGCATCCGTAATAAATTTTAATTTAAACTTAGTTTCATCTAAATAAACATTGAATTTAGGCGTCTGTCCGCCTTTTATGATATGAGGTTTATAAATCACTCGTAGTTGAGACTTAGGGTTTAAAACTTCCTTGGCAGTCTTCTTGGGTAAGATATTTTCAAGTTGCTTAAGCCCTTGAAGGTCATAATTGCTAGTATCAAATTCACTGATCGATTTTACTGGCTTTCTCCACATTCCATTTGAAGGTGGGTCCAAAAGGGAAATATCTCCACCATTTTCCTGAAATGAATCTATTTGATCAGGGGACATAAAATAATTCTTAGTGGAACTACTCATATAGTCTGGAACGAGTAAATTGGTTGCTTCCGGGCGATCACTTCGAATAATATTTTTTTGAAAAAGATCAATGGCCTTTAAAACCACATTGAAGACAAATGATCGCCAACCCTGTTGCTCATCTTCGGCTCTTATCCCTTGATAAATTTCATGAGAACTAAAAAATAATTCTAAAAAATGTTGCGAACTTTCATGATTTATTTCTTTGAGATCAAGATTTACTGCAATATCTTTAGCCTGCTCTAAGTTTTCGATAGCATAGCTAATGGCCAAGTTAAATTTATTTTTTTTCCATTTTTTATCAAGTTTTTGTTCAATTTTTTTATTTAGGTTACCTCCAGGAGAACAATCTAAATAACTATTTACTTTTTTACGATATTTATCCATGCAATAGGTTATTTTAATATTCTTTTTATATCCCTTAAGTTCACCAATAAGTTGATCAAACTTGGATAAGTCGAATTTATTTTTTTTAATAAATGAATTAAGAATTTGAGATGGAGTTCTTCTCTCAGCGATCCCTCTTACCTTAGTGGTCTTGATTCCTTTATAAGGATATGACCTCTTTTTTAAGTCAATATACCCAGGCAAGTTCCGAACACCTTGTACGTCTCCTAAGAATGCCGCGAAAGACGACATTGGTAAACATAGCAAACAAATGAAAGCTATTATTACTAATACCTTGAAATACTTAAAAAATGGCTGCAAAAATATCCTCTCTGAAAATGATTATTCATCATGTAACTGAGGATATACCCCTCCTTGAATCGTGATGGCAAACCAGATCAAGAAGAAAAAATTAGACGCAAGGTGTAATCTGGAAAAATTACCTGTTCCGAATGACTTCGAACAGTTGAAGATGATTAAAAATAGTAACTTGAAAGTTCTTCTCCATATTCCCCTTTATGTATTTCTGGACTAAAATAATTAGCATAGATCAATTTTTAACATTGGAGTTATTCATGGAACGAATTCTTCTCTTCATGCTACTTATTTTTTCAATCAACTCATTTGCTAAGAAAAATAATTTTTATCTTATCGATGAAAATAAAGAAACTGGCTTTGCCATCTACCGTACTAGTAAGCCTAACTTAAAAGATATGAGAAATTTTTGTAAATTGGGTATACAAGAAATGATGGTCCTTAGTGCGAATGCTGATGAATATGAATACAAGTATGCTCATGGCTGCCCGAGCTTAAAAGTAGTTTTCAATAAAAGACAAAAAGCAAAAATTCCAGTGACGAAAAACTTTCTTAAATTTTTTGATGATTGGGTGCAGGAAGCAAAAAGAACGGGAAAGAAGATTGCCTTTCGTTGCAATTGCGGTTGTCACCGAACTGGGCGATTAGCAGCTTACTACCAAATGAAATACCAAAGACTTACGGTTAAAGACGCCCAATCCATAATGAAGCGAAATGGAAAGTGGATGTGGTTTTTCCGTTCTCTTAATCCCCAAGTTGTGGCCATGAAGGATTATATTGAGAAACGTGCTTGCTCTACTCGTCAACGATATTGTGTCAAAGAATAGTCGCAAGTATGATCCACTTCTAAATTAGATTAATTGACATCTCTAAGACTGAAACATAATTAAAGTTCCTAATGTGATTAAACAAAAGGAACTTAAATGAAATTTCTTCTTACTGTCCTTCTCTCCTTATCATTCATAAATACTTATGCTGATGACTATTTATATTTTGATTATAATACTTTTAGTGATGATGGTGGTGAAACCATTCACCGTTTCTTCAAAGTAAAAATTCCTGTTATGAAAGAAAATGAAGCTATGATGTGCAGTATAATGTTCGATTATATTAATGAAGGAAAAAAAGAAGAAGGTGACTCAGCTTATTTGATCATTGTTGAAAGAAAAGAGAAACAATCAATTCTCGGCATTAACTACGAAAATGAGGACATGGAAATGAGTGAACCTACTTACACAACTTCTATGGACATTAGAAAAGATTTTAACCAGCTCTTCGTTAGTTCTTCTCATGGTGATGGATATGTCTCAGATGAGTTAATGGCCGGATCCAAAAGCCTAATAATGGCATCAATAAAGTATTTTCAAAATGAAGATAATGATGCTGATTCTCATAAATATCCTGATGGAAAAATCGATCAAGCTTTTGATTTAACCGGACAGAAATACAGTAAAGTTATCGAAGGTGAAGATGACCCAAATTATAAAACTATGATGAATGTCGAATGTGAAATGGATCAAGAAGAACGATAGAAACAATCAATAAGCACGGAAGCTTTACTTTATAATGAATATAGCTAATTTAAGGTAAAACAAGATCTAGAGAGATAGGATTGTGATCAGACCCTTCAATTTGCAAGACTTCACTCCAGCTAGTGATAAAACTTGAGCTAGCGCTAGTATGATCGATTCTCAATTTGTCATCAACTTCTTTTTTCTTTAAGTTATACCCAGGATAAGTATATTTATTTTCACCAGGATCGATAATCGATAAAACCCTTTCTAGTTTCTTGTAACAGTCAGGAGCCCAGCCTCTCAAAAGATGAGGGCAGTTTGAGTCCCCTATCATTGCAAGTAGTCTTCGATCATAATTAGAACCTAAATGTTTGTAGAGCATATAGTGCATTGATTCTAATTGATTATACAAGGGATTCCTTTTTCCAAAAATTAGACTCATTGCTGCCACAAATTTTCCATATTTTTTAGAGTATCTTCCAAATTGTTTACTAATCCCATTCCAAGGATTATTAAAATGATAGGGAATCAAATAGAAATTATTTTTATTAATTGTAAAATTAAGTAGAACGAAAGCACGCTTAAAAGTATTGGTGGGGCCAAAACTCTTAAAAGCTTTACGCTGGTATCTCTCTTTTTGAGTATCACTCCAAAGCGGATGAACCCAATCCAATTCATCAATTGTATACGTAAATTTATGCTTGGAAAATATTCTAAATTTTTTGAAATAATGTTCCTCTGTATTATAGCGAATGGTAATATTATATTTGAATTCTTTTTTTATTTTAGCGAAGGCAAACTCACGGAAAAATTTATGATGGTATTCTCCGAAAACAATTACATCATAAGAGTCCCAATTAAAGTGATAAATATTTTCTTCCAGAACCGTTGAAAACTTATGATCCCTACTTTTTTCTGAATGTTTGTTTTGCCCTAAGTTCCACCAAAAAATTTTTAAATTATCTTTGCTTTCGTAGGCAAAGATATTATTTAATAAGAAAATCCACAAGAAGTATAGGGTCCGCATTATTTAGCCAATTTAACATAAACTAAATGATTAGCTAATTTAGCTAAGTAGATTTTATACAGAACTTAAGTATCTATAATAAATTGAATTAATGATTTAGAGTATATTAGAAGAGATGTCCTCGGCATAAAATGAGCCGAGGACAATAATTTATATTAATCTTCAGGTAGTTCTTTTATACTAAAAACAAACATATTTCCTTCAATGGTTGATGCTATAATATTTCCAGAGGAAAAATATGGATAAACTGACCAAGCTCCTCCACCAAAACCAGAAGCGTCTCGGTTAGGATTAGTATCAATAAAAGCGATTTCTTTCATTTCCTTTTTAGCAAGCTTAGAAATATCGAAAACCCTAACACCGGCCAAATAGTTGGCTTGGAACATTAAATTCCCTTTTGTGTAAAGATTGTGATCAGTTGCTTTAGTATTATGGGTATAATCAAAATGATATTTGATATTTTCAAGGTTTCGAAAGTCCCATACTATTGTTTTAGTTTTAATATTTTGTTTTATCTCATCTAATTCATCCCCTAAGATGAAAAACTTATGATCAGTGGAGAGCCAGCCTTGATGAGTGTAAGCAACGCCTTTATAAGTCGATACTGAAATTTGATAGGGATTTTTTTTATCCGTTACATCAACCACATTAACAGTATTTTCATTACTGGAAACACATATCTCTTTCCCAAAGTATCTTCTGTCTGGACCTTTATACACAACACATTGAACATCGTGCGTATAAGCTTTTCCATGCTTTATCGCCCGAGGAACTTCATATACATTTCGACCGACACAAGTTTGAAATTTTGGTTTCATAGGATCTTTTATATCTATAATGTGTAGTCCACCACTGCATGTATTTGTACCCACAGCGTAAGCATAGCCGGTTTCCTCATTAATAAAGATATTATGTGAGTTAGCAAAATTTTTATAAACTTTATCCGCTTTAACCATGGCAACCTTTCCATCACTTTTACCATACAAAGAGCGTAAGTTTTCTAAGTTATAAATCTGCATTCCATGTCCAAAGGCCTCTGAAACCACAAAAGCATAATTTTTGTATACTTTAATATCACGCCAAGTTGAAGCTCTCGTTTGAGTGGGTAAGTCAGCTAAATGAACAGGCTTTTTTGGGTTAGTAATATCCACAAAAGAGGTTTTATTTTTCATTCCGATGATGGCAATTTCTTTTTTATAGTTTTTATCGGTCCATCCCCAACAATCGTTTCCACCTTTAGCTTTTTTCCCGGACTTATTTAAGTCCATGACCGCATGCTTTTCCATATTAAAGAGCTCTTGACTAAATAAGGTCAATGAGCTGGCCATTAAAATTGTTGCAAAAATTGCTTTCATTAACATCTCCTTACTCTTAATAATTTTAGCTTTCTAAAATGATCCTTCAAATGATAAAACATGGCCATGCAAATTAACTTCTGTAAGGAAAGGATAGACCTTATGCATACACTTATTACTCTCGTGCTTAGTGGACTCATTTTTGTAACACCCCTAATGGCAGAAAATATTAAAGCCGAATATTATTTAAATGGATCTCAATCAAAAACAAAGTTCCAGCCAGGCCAACCCATTAATGTTGAAATTGTTCTCAATGATTTAGAAAAAAAAGAAGTGATAAAAGACTTCAAGGTTATGCATGGCAAATATATGCACATGGTCATCTATAAAAAAGACCTGTCTGTACTTCAACACGTTCACCCATACTTTGATCCAATTACTGGAAGGTTTTTTATAACTCTAAATATGCCCATTCAAGATCCAGATAATCAAGATATTCCCAATGCTCTTATAGAGCCAGGAGAATATATGATTATGGCCGATGTGGATATTAGGTTCGTGGGAATGCGCATGTTTATGCAAAAAATAAAAATTGCGGGAAAGCCTAAAATGTATCATTTAATGGAAGACAAAACTGTAGGAAAGGATCACTACCAAAAAGTCTTTCAAGTCCAAAAAGGTAAAATTCAAGAAACGATTAAAGTTGATTTCCAATTTGAAAAGGTATCAGGACAAGATGGAACGCTCATCAACTTTTATGCTGATTTAAAGTTTAAAAATGGGCAAAGTAATAAATATAATTATGACAATAAAAACTTTAGCCCATGGCTCGATGCCGGTGGCCATGCCATCATACTTTCAAACCCCATGCACCATGGACCTCACGATCATGATCACCATCACTTTATTCAAGCTAATCCTTTGATGATGAAAGGTTTTGCCCATATGCACGCAGTACTTCCACCACCCGAAGTAACAGAATCTATTTTCCTTTTTAGTTTTTATGATAAAAATATTTTGCGAAAAGGTTTAAATAAAATCTGGTTGCAGTTTCGTTATAAAAATGAAGTATTAAAACTGCCTATCGTATTTAAATATTAATTTACATAGATGTATTCATTATTGAATCAATGAACAGTCGCTCTTAATCATTTTTTATTTTTCTGGAAAAAGATTATAAATAGATAGATGACCCAAGTTCTTTATGATTTTTTTATAACCAATCGGGGTTTTAATTGACTGAATTAAAGAAGAATCTGCACTAAGTGTATTACCATTTATTTCGCAATTCAAGAGTTCAAGATTTGCTTGGGAATGAGAATTCACCTGTGCTGAGGTATAATCAGAATAAATATGCTCTAAACGAATCTTTTTTTGTTCAATTAAATTCAAGCGTTGATCCAAAACATTATATTTACCATTCGGATAAATTTGGTATATTTTGTCATCGTGATAAACGATACATCGATTATTTACATCTAGATTATTTTTTAAAATTTTAAACTTAGATAAATTATTTGAATCTCCACGCAGAGGTGTATCAATTGAGTATAAACTCTTCGTCTTCAAACTACTCTTTGCCTTAGTTTCATCCCATTCAGAAAATAGAATTTCTAGGCGATTATTTGAGAGAGAAACGATAGTTGAGTATTCTTGATCTTTAATGTGAGAGATACCAAATAAATTTGATACATCCAATCGATCATTCCTCATTCGTAATCGATATAAACTATAACCTTTATTTATCTGCGCTTGATTATATAGTAAAAAGTCATCTCCATAATCTTTCTTTTTATGAGGAATTCTAATATGACAATCATCGCATTCCCCTAAGAACCGAGAAACAAATTTCTTAGTATAAAGGTAATTAAAGTTCAAATCGAAAATATTAACCTCTAGAAATCCACGCTCACTTGGAATCGAGATAATTTCCAAATAATTATCCTTGGTCACTACCCTCTTTTTGACCCAAGACCAAAAATAAGATTTCAATTGATGAATTAAGTTATGCTTTTTTAAAATGTTCCCATTTTCATCTAATTCTAAAATATGCTTAAAAAGAGAAAAATCTGAATAATTAACTTCAATAAAATAACGTCCCTCTCTTAATGACTTTATTTCTTTAAAGCTAAAATCTCGCTTATCGTAAGCAATATTTTCTAAATCTTGAATAAATTTTCCTCTGCCTTTATAAATCTGAGATAAATTCCCTTCTTTGTATTTATTTAAATTTAAATACAATTTTTTTTTCTCAACCTGCATATGGTAAATCAGAAGTCCGCCATCATTTAATCTTATACTAATAGATTTCGGGTTATTACCATTTCCATTGTAGAAAGATGCTCGTGGCAATCCCTCTAGATTATCCACGCCTCTAATATAGCGACTTTTGGGTTCAGGATTTTCAGGTGCTCCACAGGAAAAAAGAAGCACAGTTAAAAATATTTTTGTTAATCGCATAAGAGTTCTCATTTTCTGTAGTGATAAAAAGTAAAAGCGTATTGATTTTTATTACTTTGCTCATAACTTTGTTTTTCCATACAGTTCATCTGTTCAAAATCGATCTTTGGAAAATAAGTATCTGCTTGAGGAAATTCACCTTCAACTCTTGTGATAAAAAAGTCTGTACAATGATCTGAGAATTGAGAGTAAATCTCCCCTCCTCCAATAACGAATAGCTTAGATTGTTCCGTTGAATTTATCTCTTTGATGTTCTGAATATATGTAACTGCACTTTTGTTTTCAAATTTATTTGGGTTTCGGGTTAAAACAAAATGATGACGATTGGGTAAGACTCCTGGCAATGAATCAAAAGTCTTTCTTCCCATAAGCATAGGATGGCCATCAGTGATTTTTTTAAACAGCTTTAAATCATCACTAAGTTTCCAAGGCATATCTCCCTGAAACCCAAGTTCATTATTCTTGCCAATGGCCGCAATTAAACTAAGTTTCATTAGACCGCAACTTCACCCTTAATATGTGGATGGGCTTGATAATTTACCAGTTCAAAATCTTCATAAGTAAATTCGAAGATATCTTTAACCATGGGGTTAATTTTCATTTTTGGTAGGGGAAACGGTTGACGGCTTAGTTGCAATTCAGTTTGTTCAAAATGATTGCGATAAAGATGAGCATCACCAAAGGTATGAACAAAATCTCCTAATTCTAGATCAGTTACTTGGGCCACCATCATGGTAAGAAGCGCATAGCTAGCAATGTTAAAAGGAACCCCTAAAAATACATCTGCAGAACGTTGATACAGCTGACAGCTAAGTTTACCTTGGGCCACATAAAACTGAAAAAAAGTATGACAAGGTGGTAATTTCATATGATCAATATCTGCAACATTCCAAGCTGATACTATATGCCGACGAGAATCTGGATTACTTTTTATATCTTTGATCACTTTAGCGATTTGATCAATGGTCTCTCCGCCTGCCCCTCGCCATGAGCGCCACTGAACCCCGTAGACTGGACCAAGCTCACCGTTTTGGTCGGCCCATTCGTCC
Organism: Bacteriovoracaceae bacterium; assembly: GCA_028101965.1. Taxonomy (GTDB): domain Bacteria; phylum Bdellovibrionota; class Bacteriovoracia; order Bacteriovoracales; family Bacteriovoracaceae; genus JAOHMI01. The sequence goes on along the minus strand of JAOHMI010000036.1, from coordinate 5,270 downwards.
CAAATACGCACATTATTTTCCTTGAGGTACTTAATGTTACTCTCACCTTTTAGAAACCAAAGAAGCTCATGAATGATGGACTTCATGTGACATTTCTTAGTAGTAACAAGAGGGAATCCTTGAGTAAGATCAAAACGCATTTGATACCCAAAAACAGACTTCGTTCCAGTTCCTGTCCGATCTTCCTTAAAAGTTCCGTGGTCTAATATATGCTTCATTAATTTATGGTACTGTTGCATGGGATTCTCCTTGATTTCTCTTGAGAAATAGTAACAAATATTCTTAAGCATTGAAATCTCTTACTGCAAAACTCTCCTATTTTATCCCTATCAATTCAATTATTGTGGCTAGTCGAATAAGAATTCCAGCGGTACAATGTGAGCTATACACTTAAAGGAATTCATATGAACGAAAAACCTACCCTCCTCTCAGGCTTGGATGTACTTAACCGTGATGAAAACATGCAAAAAACCATTAAAGGGACTGTGGCTTATCTGGCCCATAATTCTTCTGTGACTGCAGAGTATGAGCATGGTGTTCATACTTTGATGCGTATCTTTCAAGACCGATTTGTTAAGATTTTCGGACCGCAGCATGGATTTTATGTGGGTGAACAAGACAATATGATTGAAACGGAGCATTCAACTCATTCTTACTTTCAAATTCCGGTCTATTCGCTCTATTCTGAAACAAGAATCCCTACTGATGAAATGCTAGAGGGCGTGGATAATATACTTATTGATTTGCAAGATATTGGATGCCGTGACTACACATATATCTATACGGTCTCTCACCTGCTAGAAAAATGTGCTGGTAAAGATATTAAAGTATTGATTTTAGACCGACCGAATCCCCTCAATGGCTCACAGTTAGAAGGAAATATTCTGGATGAGAAGTTCGCCTCATTTATTGGCAGACATCCTATTCCTGTTCGTCATGCTCTTACCATGGGTGAATTCTGCAAAATGCATCAAAAATTTTGGTCTAATCGCAATAGATGCAATCTTCAGGTTATCAAAATGGAAGGCTGGAAAAGAGACCTTTACTTGGATGAATATATTTATCCTTTCGTTCCTCCATCACCTAATATTCCGACCATTGAAAGCTGTCTTACTTTTCCGGCGGGCGTTTTATTTGAAGGAACCAATCTTTCAGAGGGAAGAGGAACCACGCGTCCCTTAGAATGCCTTGGACATCCAAAGATAAAACCAGATGAGTTTATTTATGATGTGCTCAATCCACGGTTGAAAAAAGATGGGATTCAAGGAATTACTTTAACACCAGGTTGCTTTAAGCCCACCTTTAATAAATTTGCCAATGAAACCATTGGTGCGATTTATTTTCATGTAACCAATCGACAAGAGTTTAATTCATGGAGATTTGGGCTCACTCTTTTACAAGAGTCTATTAAATATCTAGGCGATCATTTTGCTTGGAAAGAGCCACCCTATGAGTATGAATCGGAGAAGATGCCTATTGATATTATTTGTGGAACTGATAAAGTTCGCTTTTGGGCAGAATCCATAATGGGCAATTCCTTTTTTGATGAAATGGAATTGGACCTTCCGTTATTTGACTCACAGCGAGATAAATTTCTTCTTTATTTTGAATAACACTGTTTTAATCCTGTAGATTTTTCATCAATCCGAAATGAATTTGTTTTTTCTTAAACAAATTTAATATGAACCATCCTAACAAAGGATCGTTTCATGCTATCAAAAAAGTTTTCACTATTACTAACTTCACTTTTTCTTTTATCTTGCGGAGATACTGTTAGGAACAAAAAGAAAGGCAAGAACAGAATGATCAATGGAATCCAAAGTCTAAAGCAGGCCAGAGGACTTCACAAAGATCCATGCGATACAAATGGAGCTTGTTCAGAAATGGAGTTAATCAAAGTTGAAAAAGAAGAAGATTATGCAAAATATTCAAAATACTTTAGCAAAAACCCAAAAACTGATCGTGACTATACTCCTGGTGAAACCTTTACCACTTCAATTCTTTACCTCGTTAACGCCATAGATTATGCAACGGGTGATCCCTTAGGTAAATATTGTTATATTATTTATGATCTCACTGAAACCTTCTACGAGTATCGCTATAATGTGAAAAATAAAAGTGGTGACGTGGAAGACTTTGCTATCTTAAAAAATGACATCTCTAATTTTCGATCATTAATTGATGATCCCGCTTGCGAAAAAGCTGCTAAGGAAAGATATGAAACTCTCATATCTAAAGACTACCAATGGGATTATGATTATGTAACTGAGTATACTGAAGATGACGATGAGGAAGGTGATACGGGAAGCACAGATACTGAAGTTGATGAAGAAGAAGATCGTGAATTTACAACGTCAGAAGCACATGGATTTAAATATAAGAAGAAATACGCCCTTCGCTCAACTTCCAAAACAACTACTTATGAAGGGACAAGTAATAAAGTAAAAGAGAAGGATAAGTGGCTCTATATGTATTATGCAAATGATTATTCTAAGAGTGGTCGAATCTACACTCAATCTGAAGATTTTAATAATAATGGAATTACTAACTACTACATGAGTAGGGTTTCATTAAGCCAATCAAAAAAAGAGATTAAAACAGGTGATATACCTAATGATATTCTTGATCTTTATATGAGTAGATAAAAAGGAAAACAAGATGCAAAGTTTATCTAAGACTAAATTTGTTCTTATCATAAGTGGACTGGTTTTCTTTTCTTCATGTGCTGAAGGTAAAAAAAAGAAAAGTAGTTCTAAGAAAAAGAATGATCTTGCGAATTCAGTGGCCCCAGTAAAAAAAGCCAAGTTGCTTCACAAGGATCCTTGTTCCGAGGCCGGCCGATGCATTAGCATTGAAGAGATTCCTTATTCCACAGTGAATGACAAAATTAAAATAACTGATCAAATATCCGATGAGCAAAAGCAATCAAATTCAGCCTTAACTCTGGGTGATCGAATCACCTATTCAAAACTCTATCTTGTGAATAGTGGTAATGAAGACTCAGAAGTTGATAGTAAGAAAACTTCTGATAATTGCTACGTTATTAGATCGGAAGAACAAGAATATTTAGAGACACGAATAAATATTGCAGTCCCTATGGGTAAAGAAGAGCTTAATCCTGAAGATTTTTCTGATTTTGACTTATTCACCGTCAATAATAAGGATTATAGATTATTAAATGAAACACCTAAGTGCCAGAAGCTTTTTTCAGAACATAAAATAATGGCAAATGTTGGGTCATGGAATTCTTTTGATTTAAATACTAAAACTGATGATATTCAATCAAGTGTTGAGCTTGCTGAGAACTTAAGCGATGAGATAGTTAAAGTTGAGATTAGTGAAAAGCTGTTTAAACTAACTTTAGATGGGAAGCTCGCTTATCGAATTGAGATCATAAGAAAAAATACATCTAGAAAAGAAAATAAGCTCGTTGGGACTAATAAAGTAATTCATATGATTTCACCTGAATTACCAACTTCAGTGCCGGTCATATATGGCAAAGAGGAATCCTTCGATAAAAATAATAAGCTTTATGAGTATACCAGTCAGCTCCTAGTGAGTATCAAAGCGGGAACTCCTTCTGGTAAAGTATACCCATCTGATTTAATAGTTGAAGGATCAAACTAAAACCTAATCTAAATCATATTTTCAATTATATCCTTTGTTATTCTATAAACTGATAAGCAAAGGATACAACTATGAACCTCGATAATTACAAACAAAGCTTAACCGAATTAAAGAATACACTCCAAACTAGAATCGCAGCAATTTCAAAAGATAAAACCCGTGCTGACTCTCCTATCTCTGCTGATTTTGCCGAACAAGCCGTTGACTTAGAAAACAATGAAGTCTTAGACGCGTTGGATACTCAAGAGCGAGAAGAACTAAAACTGATTCTTCAATCACTCAAAAAAATTGATGAAGGAACTTTTGGAAAATGTGTTTCTTGCGGGGATGAAATAGGAGATAAAAGACTCCAAGCAGTTCCCTATGCTCAAAACTGCATAACTTGCCAAGAATAGTTCAGTACTCAGACTAAAGTTTATACCACTACAATTAATTGCTCTAATCCTTGATTATTAAACATCCGATCAGAATTAGGTGATTATGCTTACATTTATTTTCATATTATTTTGTACTCAAAATATCCACGGAAATGAGTCTGACGATTACACCTATAAAGGTAGTGAAAATATTCAGAATTCAGCTGACCAATTTAATGTGCTCGTAAATCAACATATTTTGGAAGCAGAAAACAAATCTAATAACAAAACCAGACTTGAAAAAGCAGTAGAGTATTTTTCATATTCTTCAGAAGAAACAAAAAATTTAGTAAGTCCCGCAACCGATCAATGCACAGAGGATCAAGAAGCTGAATATATTCCAAACAAAAATGATGGAAAAACTCATCTGAGAAATGGCTACCACTTACCACGACTCCCTAAAAAATTAAAAAGCTTTCATGAACCAAAGTGTGATCGAGAAAGGCTAATGCAAAAGCTTAAGACTACCTTGAATAAAAACTGGCCGGAAATAAGAAATATTATGATTGCAGATGACTCGATTGATCGAGGTAAAATTAACCGTCGGGAAGGATCAATTTACGAAGATACCGCGAAAGGACCCTTAATGACATTGGGAGGTTGCTGTGATCCTATCGTAAATATTGACGGCATTTATGTTGGAATTGATAAACTCGATCACATTTTAAGTACAGGTCATGTTTATTTTGAGGATTATACTAAAAACTTTAGTACTCTTTCTGCCATGAGTATTGGGTTGCGACGAGAAAATGGATCATGGGGATTGGCCGGAACAGGAGTCAAGTCATATGGAGATTTAGCAGCAAATTATGCTGGACTACATTTTTGGGCTAACCTTATTGATGGTGAATTTCCCTATATCGTTTGTGAAGATGGTAAATTTAAAGTGAATAAATCATTCGACATCAGAAATTTTATCACTAAGGCAATGGATGAATCAATAAACTGCTCTAGCTATAATACAGAAAATATTGCCAAGAAGATTGATTCAAAAGCCCAGCAAGTTGGTTTACAAAAACAATGTCCAGTTGATCCAAAAGAATGTGAAAAGCTCAAAGATTACTACACTGAAGCAGAATTTAAATACATTGTTCATAAAAGATGCCAAGTACCAGAGCAGGCTGAGGGCATATCATTGGCAGAGCCAGGAAACAAAATAGAAGATAAAACTTTTCATACCAAAGGATTATTTAGGCAATGAGAAAATATATTTATTTATTTATTTTA
>JAOHMI010000035.1 GCA_028101965.1 Bacteriovoracaceae bacterium | reverse complement strand
CTAAGAAGAAGACTACTAAAAAAGCTGCAACTAAGAAGAAGACTAAAACTAAAAGAAAGCCAAATGCTGCTTTCATGAAAGCTTTAACTCCTTCTGCTGATTTAGCAAAAATTGTAGGAGCGAAGCCTATTCCAAGAACTGAAGTTGTTAAAAAGTTATGGGTTTACATTAAAAAGCATGACCTACAAGACAGCAAAAACAGAAGAAACATCAATGCTGATGCTAACCTAAAGCCAATCTTTGGTGGAAAGAAGCAAGTTTCTATGTTTGAAATGACTAAGTATGTTTCTAAGCATTTAAAATAAAATCAAGTTTAAATTTTATTTGAATTTAGGGCCCTCTTTTATAAAGAGGGCTTTTTTTTGGAGGCGTCACCGGCAGGAGCCGAGTGACGCCGAACAACGCAGAGACGAGCAGGATGCGAGGCTCAGTGTTCCCGTTATTCTATAAAATATATTTTCATGTAAAGACGCCGAACAACGCAGAACCGACCTATAACTTTTTAAACTGAAGAGATCGTTCGAATACAAATGAGTTACAAACCTAGTTCTTTCTTAATGAATCGATGAATAACCGGATGTCTTAGGTTAGTGAAAAATTCTGTTATTTCAAGATCGGCTTTTCGTTCAATGGAAAGATTCTTCATTGGGATTGATTGATGGTTTAAAGTGAAGTCTATTTTATTTTTAACATATTGGTTGAATCGATATAGGTTATGAGTTGGATCAAACCATTTCTGGTCATCCCCTATATGAAATTTACCTTTAATATATTTACTTCTCTCGTAAAAACCAAGATTAAAGAATTCGTTATGTGAGTAATTCTCAACGGAAAAGGTATAGCGAATATTCCTAAAATGTTTTGAATCATAACTTACTATGCCAGAAAGATAATTCTTATCTAAGATTTTCTCGAGCAGAGGACCTCCAGAGTCACCTCTTTGAAAAATAGAGCAAGGAGGAGATAAACAAATCGATGTTAAAGAGCCATTTTTAACTGAGAACTCTATATAAGACTCAATTTGCAGCATTTCAATCTTATCACGAGTAATTATTGAATCTGTCTTGCTTGGATTAATAAGAAAGTTTTCTCCTCGATTGAACTCTCCAAGATTTTCTAAGTATTTATATTGCTTACTGGGATCTCCAAATGTTAGGTCGTATTTATTTTCACCATATCCATAAAAGTTGACTGGTTTTTCATAGGCAATCGGTGCATCTTCAACACTTTTAATTGTATTAATGAGTTCTACATCAGTTTCTTTTTTTATAAGTTTAATCTTATCTGTTAAGTGGATAATGGCGACATCATACATTTTATTATAGCTGATTTTTGCATCATGATCATAGGCTGTATGATTCTCATTTGAGCCTAATTTAGAGAAAAATTCCTTTGGAATGGATACCTTCTTTATTTCTCCAATTAGATTATTGTTTGAACCATTCGTAAGAAATTTAAATTTTGGCTTCATCCAACTTTTAATTTTAAATACACAGTGAGCTGCGGTAAGGATTTTTTGGTCTTGAATCACTGTTCCGGTACAAAATTCATTTAAACTCGTTTTGTAATAAATTACATTTTCTTCAAAGGTTGTGTTTAACAATTGACTAGGAAAAATTATATCAGCTTGTACCAAGGAAAAAGTGGATAGAGGTATCTGTAGACAGATAATTTTAAAGATGAATAAGCTAGTGCGATACATATTAAAATGATAAGAGAGTTTGTTAATTAATTTAGAGGATAATGAAAAAATTATGGCCTTTAATTAAATAAACTGTTCCTTCTGGTTCATGGAATTAAAGTTTTGGCAAAATTCCTCACCTAGAGGGGAAGTATCATTTCGCTTACAAATCCGGTAGTACCAACTGATAAGTTCAGGAAAACTTTGATTAAGGTCTCGAAAAAGCGGTTTTTTAAAAGAAGCCGATATAGTCATGGAATGAAAATCGGTCTCTTTTTTTAAATAACCTATTAGTTGGTCTCTTAAATTAGGGTTAGACTTTAGTTTTAATAACTCAACATGAATATTTTTATAATTTTTTGCCATTAAGTCTCGAGTGAAACTTTGATAATATGAAAGGTATTTAAATCGTGATAATAGTTTAATCGGTGTTGATTTACGGAATAACGTGAGAAATTCCAGTCTATCTTCAACATTTAATTCAATGGATTTAGATATAAGAAAGGTTTGCATAATTTTAAAGCATCCTTCTGGTATCAGTGGCCGCTTCTTATTTATTATACTGGTGTAATAGATAGACTTAATTTTCTCAGTGGAGCATAGGTGATGGGGGGAATTAAATTTCACCCTAGGTAAGAGAGTGGTGACAAATATATTAAGAAGAGATTCATAATGGCCGCTTTGCTCATTAGAGTATCGATTGAATAATTGATAGAACTTAGTAAAGTGTTCTTGATCCACATATGTTTTTAGGAGCTCAAAGGGGGCCAATAAACATTGTGATTGCTTTATTTTAGTTTTTTCTTCAAAGCATGAAACGGCTTCTCTAAGGCTAAGTCGCAAAAACGCATCATAGAATATTTGATTGGTCTTTAAATATGGCCGAGAGGTGAGTCGGTAAATTTTATTATAAAGTTCTTGAGGATAGGTTAGTGAGCTATTGAGTTGTTCCGTGACTGCGAGGGCCGACTCCTGCAACATAGTTTTCCATGCAACAGATCTGTTTTTGGGTGGAATATCAAAGATATGATCTAAAATTTCAATATAATCTCTCGAAGCCTGCAATGAGATTAAATCTTCCATTTGATAGTACTTCCCTGAAATATCAGAGGCAAAATTCAGGTTTAAGCCAAGAAGTAAGAATAGGGAGATTTTCCATATATTCACTCTTCCATTTTAAATCTGAGCGTCCTTAACAGTCAATCAATTCTATTTACCTATTTTTTTTAAATTTACACTATTTTAAGTTGTGAGAGTATGTTCAAAGCTACAGGGAATTAAGAAAAATCTTTCCTATTTCTAATATATTAGGCATATTTCTTCTATGAAAAATATCATTGAAATCAATCAGGTACTCACATTGGGTGAGTGCAGAGTTTATTGCTCTGAATTCTCAAAAGTCTTTATTGAAAAAGATAGTCTAGCTTTTACAGAAGAGATTAATTCTTACTGGAGTTTTGCTCAAAGTAAGGATTTAAGTTTCACTAAAGAAGTACTTAAGATTAATGGTAATTATTTTTTAATGATTACATCTTTAAATGAATCTGCTGTTTTCGTTTTTTCCAACCAGCTAGGGCATGAAACTTTTTTAATGAAAAATTGTCATTTCCAATTCTCTGGAGACGGGGGAGAGTTATTTCTTTCTCTACTGAATCAAAGTAATGAAGAAAACATAAGTGAAATTCATCAAATTATAAGAAGATATAAATTGATGAACCCTTTTGAAGATCAACTTTTTATTCAAGTTGATGAAAAAATTTCCGGAGAAAAGCAGAAGTTAGTACAGTTGATGAATGACTATAGGCCAGGTTTATTTGAGAAAATGTCTGACGTCCTACTAACTCTTTCTGCTCATTATGCATTAATTCGAATTCATTTATTAAAATTTTTGGCCATCCTACCATCTCTTGAGCACGATGACTCTGGGGAGAGTGTCCGTAAATCTTTCTTAGAGTCAATAAATAGGCTTATTGCTGATTATGAACTTAATCGAAAACGCGAAAAATCAGAATCAAAATATAAGAAACACTCATCCACAAATAAGTTATTACCTCCTTATCTTTTTTACTTGTTTAAGGTTATTAAAATAACGGCAACGCCTCTTCCTCCTAAGTTTTTAGCCTGGTTTCTTCGTTATACAACCAGTTATATGGCAAAAAGATTTATTGCTGGAAAAGATATTGATTCTAGTATTCAAACCATTGAGCAAATCTCAAACACTGGTAGGTGTTGTACTTTGGACCAGCTAGGAGAGTTAGTGGTTTCCTCTAGCGAAGCAAACAATTATTATAAGTTAGTTTGTGAAAATATTCGAGGTTTGGGGAAACTCTTTGCAGGTAAAACTAATTCAGCGGGAATTTATCTGGCCCATGTTTCTGTTAAGGTTACGGCGCTTTGTCACGACATTCGCGCACATGACCATGATTATTGCTTTCGACAGATATCTCCTTTATTAAAAAATATATTACTTTTGGCCAAAAAAGAAAAAGTATTTGTTCATATCGATGCTGAACATTATCACGTTCGTGATATGGTTTTTGCGGTCTATTCAAAAATTCTTTTAGAAGATAATGAGTTAAAAGAATTTGAACAAACTGGTATTGTAATTCAAGCCTATTTGCGTGATGTCTATGAACACTTCCAAGATGTTTTGATCTTAAATCAAAAACGAAATATAGCGATGCCTATTCGCTTAGTGAAGGGCGCTTACTGGGACGCTGAGACTATTTATACGGAAGCCCATCAGCACTTATCGTTTCAATTTTTAAATAAAGATGAAACAGATGGCATGTTTCGTTTGCTGATCTATGAATGCCTAAAAAATTATAATCATTTTCAATTATGTTTAGCTTCACACAATTATCACGATCATCTTTTTGCTATTGAATTGAGAAAAAGCCATTTCCCTCAAGCCAAACCCATTGAACATCAATGCCTGCATATGACATATGAGAGTTTGTCTTTATCCTTAGTTAAAATGGGCTACCCGGTTCGAAATTATCTACCCATAGGGGACTTAATTGTTGGGATGGGTTATCTGGTTCGCCGGATCATGGAAAATTCTTCACAAGTGGGAATCTTGAATATATCGAGGTCGCATAAGGATTTATCTCGTTATGAAAGCTGTTTTTCAAAAATTGTTTCTGAAGAGAAAAATTATTCATATCAATTGAAACTAAACATGAACGATCAATTTATTCCTCAATCTCCTTTTCCTTTTTATGGAAATAAAAATGTTAAATACTTAGAAAGTAAAGTTAACCAATATGTAAATGAGTTGAGTAAGGATTGGACAATTGATTCCTACACCGATCTTGAAGGAGTGTACTTTACTTTAGAAGATCTTATTAAAAATAGGGAACATAAGAGAGAAAACTCTGAATTCAATCGTGATCAATTACTTGCTTCTCTTCTTAGATTAAGTAACTTGTTACTATTTAATCGTATTAGATTAGCGGCCATGATGGTTCTAGAGGCACAAAAATCAATTGAAGAAGCCTTTGCTGATGTGGATGAAGGCATAGACTTTATAAATTTCTATATTCGTTCTAAAGATCTTAATGAAAATTCGCAGATTCCTGTTGTCCCTAATATTGTCATCGCACCATGGAACTTTCCTCTCGCAATACCTCTCGGTATGTCTATCGGCTCAATTGTTGCTGGTAGAGAAACCATCCTAAAGCCATCTGAATTAACTCCTAAGATCTGTGCAGAGGTGGTGAAAATAGCTCGCCAAGCGGGACTGACAGAGAAATATCTAAAACTTTTTATAGGGGGAAAGAATGAAGGGGCTGAGCTTCTCGAGAAAGTAGACTTTGATTCGATTATTTTTACGGGTTCGCGGGCCGTTGGAGTTGAATTGTACAAAAAATACACAAAACAAATAAATAGGGAAGGTAACTTTAAAAGAGTTATTGCGGAACTTGGTGGGAAGAATGCAATTGTCGTATCCGATAATAGCGAGCTTGATGAAACCATTGCAGGGGTGTTGCAAAGTTGTTTTGGCCATGCTGGGCAAAAGTGCTCTGCTTGTTCAAGAGTTTTTGTGGATGAAAAAATTATGGAGAAGTTCAAGAAGAGATTTATTGAGGCCGTTAATGAAATTCAAGTGGGTAAAGCAAAAGATTTCTCTACTTTTCTCAACCCGGTTATTAATCAAGATAGTGTGGAAAGAATAAAATCAATCATTCAAACAATAAAAGAGAATAAAAATCAAGACCCTGAGTTTGAAATTTTAGTGGATCGATCGAATGAAACTTATGAAAATACGTCGGCGATAGGACCTTTTGTTTTTCAGGTAGGAGAAAAAACTCTCCAAGACAAAGAAAGTTATGCACACCAGGAAATATTTGGCCCCGTGGTAGTAATATCTAGCTTTAAAAATCTTGAGGAAGCTGTCAAAAATGTGAATGCGGTTGAATATGCTCTAACATGTGGAGTTTTCACTCAATCTGACGATGATAGTGAATATTTAGTTGAGAATATCGAGGCAGGAAATATTTATGTGAATAGAAGCTGTACTGGCGCACGAGTAGGTATTGAACCGTTTGGTGGTTTTAAGATGTCTGGAACAGGGCCAAAAGCAGGATCTTACAATTATATAAAATATTTGAACAACAATAAGGAAAACAAGGTCATCAACTCAATAGCAGTGATAGAGAACACAGAATTTGATGAAATCTTTAAAAAGGATAGTAGCGATAGTATTGAGCTTCTCAATTGGCTTAGACCTTCATTACTGACCTTCTCTAATCGCCATGACAGATTAAAGAATCTTCTTAAAATCGTTCTATCGAATGCAATTAAAATATTTGATTTTAATCAAGTTCAATCTCAGAATTTTGATAAAGAATTAGTTAGAGTAATGTTCGACCTAAAGGAGTTTAATCAAAAAGATAATTTCTTTATTCCTGGGCAAAAATCTTTTAATACGTATTCTTTAGACCATAAGTTTTCTTTAGCCATAATTAATCAAACTAATCCAAGTCTTGAATTGGTTCATTTTATCTGTAGTTCCCTATTAACAGGAACACCTTTATTACTTTTAAACTTTTCAAGTTCAGTTGGAGTTTTCGCCTTAACTGATTATATTAGAAAAGCAGGGTTTTCCTATTATAATTATTTAGAAATGAATCTTTCTAAGATCGATTTTAAAAATGTTATATCCCAATATGAGTTTGACTTAATCTTTTCACAAATGTCTCTTGAAGACGAAAGAGAATTTAGGAATATGATTTTAGAGTCACACGGATTTACTAGTGGATTACCAAAGTTTTATAATCAAAATGATAAATTTGACTATACTGCTTTATTTCAAGAAAAAGCTATTGCTATTAATACTGTTAGGCATGGGGCCAATATTGAGCTCACTTAAGAAGGGTCTTTAATGAAAAAATCAATTTTATGTGTTGGTTGTGGAAACATGATGAATGCCATCTTTCGGCATAAAGAACTTTCTCAATTGGCTAATGATTATTTTTTTTACAATCGAACCTATGACAAGGCATCGAAGCTTTCCTCTTTTATTGGTGGAACGGCCATTAAGGATATATCAGAATTAAAAGAATACGATTTTGTTTTCTTAGGAGTAAAGCCTCAAAACTTAGACTCAATGGAGTTTCTTAAAGCACATTTAAATAATAAAACGACGATTGTGTCTCTCTTAGCGGCCATTGATTTAAATCAGCTACAAAATTTTTTCTCTCATAAAAAAATTGTTAGGCTTATGCCGAACTTGGGAGCCTTTGTGCAAGAGGGAGTTTATTTAAAAATTGATACTGAAAACGTTACAAATGAAGCAAATTCTTTAATTAATCAAATTTTAAGCTTCAGCGGTGAAACTTTTGAATTAAAAGATGAACAAAGTTTCGATCATTTAACACTTTTCTCATCATGTATGCCGGGAGTAATTTCAAATTTATTTGATTTAATTTCAAAACAGATGACATCGATGAATTCTGAAGAGGATAAAAAGAGATTACTAACAAAAACTTTAATTGGTACTGCTCAATATTTAAAAATAGAGGGTTCTTCAGAGAGCTTTAACGAAGTAACAAATCGTGTGGCCTCTAAAGGTGGAATTACGCAGGCATTGAATGCGTCGCTGGAAAAAAGTGGTCTAGAGTTAGTATTTAAAAAAGGCTTCGAATCTGCGCTGTTAAGAGCGAGAGAACTTAAAAACTTATAAACTCTTAATTAACGTGAATCGATATTTTCTGCATTCAACTTATTTCAAAATAAGATCAGAGAAGTTACTTTTTTGCATAAAGTAGGGCCGACTTTTAAAGTTTAACTTTCCCTTCTTCACATTTAATTTAGACTTAAGTTCATTGTTTAAATTGTAACCATTAATATCGAGTATCTCTTCTGTTTGCATATTGTAAGCGAAAATGTTCCAGTGAACCCAGCATGATTTAACTCTCTCATCGCTTTCTAAGCTTATTTTAAGAGAAGGTTTCTCTCCTAAAGTGTATGTCTGGTAAGTTCGAATGGGAGTAGATATATTTATTTTTTGGTAAGAGATGGTATTAAATTTAGCTTGATACTCTTTGCTGAAATAATATTTATTTTCCTTCGGTTTGGAAAAATTTTTTGTAGCACAGGCTATCTTAAAAAAAAGATCATCAACATTCACTTTAATTGAAGATGCAATTTCTAGTTTATTGCTGTTCAGACTTAAGGTTAATACTCGCTCCGGTTTCGCATGAGCGGAAGATATTAATAGGGTAATCGATGCAATACTTAGGATTAAATTAAAAATTCTCATATGGCTTCCTCTTCTTAAAAGAAGATTTATTAAAATAATTTGAAGAAGACAATTTAGACTCAGTGCCGGAGTAAAGTTTTCATTGCGAGGAGGTGTTGAATTGGCTTGAGGTATTCCTGAACAATAAACTCAGCAATAGGAGGAAATATTTTCCCCGTAAAAAAAACTTGTTTAATCAAAGCTATCATAGGAGAATGAAGATAACTTCATAGCAAAGGAGAAAGAGGAGGAGCCATGGACGACTTAAGATCAATACTTTCTTCTCACCATACAAAAGCGAAAAAAGAAGATACGGACATTGAAGCCCCTTCTAAGCCTGAACCAACAGTTTCTGAAATTCCCGATATATTTTTTGATGAAATCTTGCCTGTTTATAAATTAAATCGAATTGAAATTTGCCTACTAATGATTCTTTACCGAGGCGTATGGTGTCGGCCGAATCTATACCGAAAATATGGAATTGGACCTTTGAATTCTCATATTGAACTTGCAAAGTCACTGGAGATTGGAAATGATGTTCTATTGCAGAGTTTGAAAAATCTAGAGAATTTAGGATTTATTGAGACGATCAGATCGGGACAATATTTTGTTCGTAAGTACTTCACTGAAGAGAACGATCGTACCTTCAACCAAACATACGATAATTTTCTTTAATCTATATTATTTCTTTTAAGTTTCCCTTTAATGTATTAAAAACTTTATGTGATTAAATCAACTGCTAGAATTAATGCTATTATAGACTTTATTAGTGATGTTAATATTTTATATGATATCTGTTGTGACCATGGGCTGATTGGTTTAAATGCACTCATTGCTAATAAAGCCAATTCAGTGGTTTTTATCGATATTAGCTTACCTTCACTTAATAAAGTTAAATTTAATTTAGATAAAGTTTCTGACAAGATCTCATCATCATCGATAGAATTAGTTCACTTAGACGCCATAAACTATTCATTTATTAATACAGAAGAAAATTGTTTAGTCATTGCTGGGATCGGCGCTCATCTCTTGGTTAAAATTTTAAATAATGAATGTATACAAAAGCAAAAGTTGATTTTGGTTCCACACTCTCACTCTGAGGTGTTGGAATCCTACTTAACTGATAAAGAAATCCGTTTTTCGAAAAGTTCAGTTAAAGAGAAATCTCGTTCATATCCCATTTTTTTAGTCAAATAAATAGCCTTATAAGTGTTCTAAATACTTATAATCTAGCATGCGGCTCCAAGTCGTACCTCCTCTAAATTGGTCTTATTTATGGTATAATTAAATAAATAATTATGAGTGAAGAAAATAAAAAATTCAAAGTTCTTTATTATGGTGATGACCTAGGTTATTTCCATTTAATTCAAAAAGAAGTTAAGACTAAGTATGAAAGTTTAGAACCTGAATTTGATCAAATGAATCAAGACGACCCTACTAAAATACAATCTTCAATTCAAGGAATTTTGGCTTTTAACCCAGATATTCTCATTATAGATTTAGCGAAAAATGATAAAGAAAAATTACACCTAATTAGAATTTATAACCGTTTAGATTTGTTTAAAAAAGCAATCGTTGTCTCAATCACAGACATAAGGCAAGAAGATTTTTTGATACGAGAATCCATCGTTTCTTCTGTTCCACTAATTCATGTGAAAAATGATGACATCTATTCTGTTGTTTATAGTTTTATGTATGCTTATAGTGCCGATATTGTCCATGAGCATGAATTCGTTTCAGCAAAGCTGGCCCATGAGAAATTAGAAGTGAATTATCAAATGAAAGTTTCAAAATTTTCTTCAGAAAGTCTTTCCTTTGAAACTTCATTATTAATGAATGAAGATGATAGAGTGAAAGTTTCTACTTATTGGCATGATAATGCCTTTTTTGAAAGTGATGTGATTAAAATATCCTCAAAGAAACTTAAGGACCGATATTATAATTCGAAGTTTTACTACAAAGCACAATTAGAATATTCTCCGGAATTAAAACTTGATCACTTAGACGAAGAAGAAGATGTTGTCCAGATAGATAAGAAGAAAACTGAGAAAGAGGATCTTGATCGAAGAGTTAAAGTGAAGCTTGATCGATGGCTCAGACAAAATATCTCTATGACGAAACCCAAGAAAATTAAAGTTCTTGTCATTGATAGAAATTTAACTATTTTTAAATCTGATGTATCTACGGATCGCTTTGACTACACTTTTAGGGTGCAGCCTCACTTAGATAATCTTGAAAGTGTTATGAGGAGAGTCGACCCACAGATTATTGTAATTAACCTTGAAAAGAAGCAATCCATCGACGATGATGAACCTAGTGAGCGTGATAAGTTAATCGCTGCTGTCCCACCTTTGAATTCAGAACGATTTAACGATTTAAGTGAAGTAAATCATCTTATTAAATATATCAATAAAAAAATGGACCATAATCCATTCATTATTTGCTTTAATGGCCCCTATCGAAATGATGATTTGCAAATGAAAATGAAATACAATCAGATAATGGCCACAAAAGATGAGTATGATATTAATCTCCTCTTAAGGTTTTGTCAGAATTTAGAATCAAAGATAAATAGTTTTGTTTCCTTGGAGAAAATCATTATTCCTAAAGAAGATGTAAAGTCTGTTGGTGAAATAAGGCAATATATCAAATTGATATCCATATCAGAATGTGATGCGGTTATTAGCAGTGATTATGAAATACAACCTTATACGGTCTTAAGAGTTCATCATCCATGTGAGTTTTTGTTAACGGTATTACCAGAAGCAAAGAATAATCTACCTGATACTTATTTTGCAGTTATTTCTGGAATTACTGAGAAGAATAAAATGGAATTGCGGCAATATATAAATTCAATTTTTTTTCGGGCGCTTGAAGAACAAAAAGAACAAGAAAAGAAAGATTTTGAAGAAAAAAAGCAGCAAGCTATTGCAGATCGCCAAGATGGTGATGAATCCGAAGACTCTGAGAATAAAGAAAACTAATTCCTATAATCTATATTCCTCTAGGGACATTCAAAAATACTATCTCATTAATGTTTTGCGAGGTAGAATAATTCTAAAAAAGGATGTTTTATGAAAATCGCATTATTATCTTTAAGCTTAGTTTTATTAGCGTCATGTTCTCATCACAAGCGCCATGGTAAAAAAAAGCATTTAGACAAATATGACCTGAATAAAGATGGGAAGATAACTGCTAAGGAATTCCAAGACGCACATGCTGAGAAGTTTAAGAAGTGGGATAAAAACGGTGATGGAGTCCTAGATGATTCCGAAAAAAATTCATGTAAATAGATACTTAGTGGCGGACTATATTTCTGGTCGATCTAAATTCAATTAATTACCCCTTTTAAAAACTTAGTATTTTAATAATTTGAAAGATACCAGAATTATAGTCAGCCAGCTTTAAGTAGATACGTTATATTAGCTAGTTAGAGAATTATTTTGGCTAAATCTCTTTGTTTATAACAGACTTTTATGCTATGCTGTGAGGCATGATTGCTCTTATTGGAAAAGTACTCCTTTATTTTATAGTTTTTCAAATATTTTTATTTGTACTCCGTTTTATCATTGGTATTGGAACAGCTTATAAAGTGACTAAAAATAGTGGAAAAACCTTTTCTCGTGGAGGATTTGGCCAGAGCTCAAACCATTCAAGAAAACCTGGTCAAAAAAATTCACCTGGAGATGATGGTACAATTATTGAAGCTGAATATAAGGTTATAGACTAAAGAATTAGGTCTAAGTGGGATAAAAATCGTTTTAATTTAATAGGCTCATTAAACTTCACTCCAATTCGATAAAATTCAGCATATTCTGTTTCTTCATCTGATTGGATTTTTTTATAGACGATCTCTCCTACAAAATTATGTAACTTATTTTTTTTATCCTTGAACTCACAGAATATTTTTAAGCCTTCTACCACATTACTTTCATCTGACTTATAGTTCTTAAATGCAAGTCCTGTTTCAGATACATCAATAAGTCTTTTTCTCATAAGTATTTTTTTCGCATCATCAGGGTGAAAGTAATAAAAGGAAAAGTATTTCTCTACATTTCCGTCTATTTTTAGACGGGGAGCTCTTCTTTCTTCTTTACAAATAATAGAGCGAGGAAGTTCAATTGTAATTATATTTTCCTTAGTGTGTATTAATGGACCTTTGAATAATGCAAACTTTGAGTCGGTGCTATAACAAAAAATTTCTTGAGTTGAATTAAATGTATGCTGATTAAATATTTTTATTGTAACGAAGGACCTATCTAAACTCATTATATGGCCAGAGATCGTATTTTTTTCCTTCATATTTTTTTGCCAAAACTGAAGTTTCGATCCACTATCTTTATAGGTACTAAGAATCGAACGAACGCTTCTTTTTTCATCTATAATAATTTTCTTAAAATCATCCATTACTAATAAACCATATTTCAGTTAATTAAAATTTTAATAAAACTCTATGGGAATGTCTAAAATGACCTCTCATGTCGCTTTTTTTTATTTATAATATGACAAGAATTGACAGAAAATTAGGAAACCGAATCTCACTCATTAATATTTTATCAACGAACATAAGTTTATTAAACCAGACCGAAGTTCTTTCCCCAAAATCTGTGTAAAATTAACACCCTTTCGGGGGATGGCAAAATGAGCATTTTTTTAGGTGAATCCTCAATTTGCCAATAAATTGAGCCAGTTTTTTAGAATTCGATTTTGTTTAATTCCCCGATGTTAATAAGTTTCCATGCTAAATGTATTAAGCATAGATTTTAGATTGATTTGGAAAAATAGTAAGGTAACAAAAATCAATGTTTGTAACTATGCCAAAGTGGAGGTTGAAGTGAATGTATTTTAAATAAGATTTCTTCGATTCTTTTTATATTTTAATTTATTTCATGCAAACATCTTTCGCAAAAGGAATTAATTGCTCTTTCAAAACTACTTCTCCTGAAACTCATGAGAAAAATGTTGTAATTAATCATTTACTTTGTGAGGATGAACACGTCCTAGGGAATAAGAATAAAGTTGAGCTCAAAGGGATACACGAGTTTTATAATTTTAATGTAAAGTATAATTATGAACTGACTTATGACTTTATTAATGGAAAACATCGAGTCTTTTTAAAGCATCTCTTGGATGTTGTCGAAGATGAAGTGATTATTTTTCATTCAACCTTTAATAATAATCAGATTTTTAATTTTTCTTATATAATTGGGGTTGAAAGCACAAGCTTCGAGATAAGTTGCAAGAAAAATAAAGACAGAATTCTTTGCGTTAATTAAAAATAATCCACATCGAAGAGAGCACTTTCTTGCAAAGCCCTTCTTCGTTTATCATAATTTTTTGTGGTTTTAGGATTTTCATGACCAACAGAGAGTGATACTTTATAAAGATCGATATTTTTTGCTAATAGTGAAGTTATCAATGTGGCCCTCGCTGTATGCGGTGAAACTCGATCAAAAATCCCAATATTTTCACAGCACTTTTTAATAATCCGATAGACTGTTGATCTGTTAAGACCTTTATTTGTAATTTGAGTAGCATTGTTTCGTGTTGGACGAATTAAATAATCTTCGCGATGCCATCGGTGTCCTTCAGATTTGTACTTTTTAATATAATCTTCTATGGCCATGGCCACTTCATGCTTGATGGGAATAAGTCTGATTTTCCCACCCTTTGCAAAAATTTTTAAAACTTTGTAAGTCCCCTTTTTGAAATAATCTTGAAACCGAATATTAACTAACTCGCTAACTCGAATACCAGTTCCAAATAAAATAAATAAAACAGCGCGATAAAGGGAATTTTGAAGAGTATCTGTGGAGAGTGAATTGAGTAAAGCCTTAACCTGATCATCTGTGAGAAAATTTGTTTCTTGAACTACCTCTTGGCGCGGTCGTTTAATTCCTTCAACTGGATTAATTTCAATTAAAGATTTTTCCATCAAAAATTTAAAATATGAATTTAAACATCCCAAGCGTCTACCGATGGTTTTTGGCGCACATCCTGTTCCTTCAATGGTGCCTGCTTTAGATAAAAATTCTTTATAGGCAACCACGTGAAAACGTTTCACTTGACGAGGATGACGGATAGTTTTTTTAAAGGCGATTTTGAAAAATGCAAAAAAATGTTTTAGGTCTTGATAATATGCCTTACGAGTTGACTCGGAATTGAAGTTTTTAAAAAACTCATAATGAATTTGAAATTTATCAGAGCTTCGAGAAAAGGATTCGATTTCTTCAAGCGTGTTGAGCACATGTGGTTTATCTAAGCGAATTAGTTGGTTTTTTGCCTTGATTTTTGAACGATCGTTAATTTTTTCCTTATGCACCATAGAGGATATTATGTTGCATAAATTTCAAAATGACAAATTTCCCTTCATTCAACCCTTAAATTTGCTAGCATAGCTTTGCCTATGCTGAATTTACTAAATAATTCAATTAAATCACCGAAAAGACAGGCTATGGGACGTCTTTTAATTCTTTTTATTTCAATCCTTTTCTCACTTAGTCTATTAGCAAAAAAGGAACAATCCTGCGCGGGTGGTGCTTTCCCTGAAATTATGGCTCTAGAAGAAGTTGTATCTACTGCCACACAGAGAATGATCGCTTCTACTGACAATGAATTTAATTGTAAGAATTTTAAAGCTCATATAAAGAAGTATGGTGGGGATTCTGGAGAAAGAAATAGTGATGAAATGATTCAAGCGAGATTAAATGCACTATTTGCCTTAGACAAGGAGACTGGGACAAGTAAAGTCGATACACATCATATGTTTTATCGAGCATGGCCAAATGTTTTTTATTCGGTTTTATGGGAAGAGATGAATCGAACAGATTTAGAGGAAAATGCAATTAGAGAACTATTTAAGGGCTTTGGATTAGATCATACTGCATTGGTTCCAGGTGATGTGCATACGGAAAACTTCAGTACTTTTATTTCGGAAGATAAAACTTCAGATCAAGGATCTATTACGCGAAATCCAAAAGTTTCGATGAAGATAAACGATTTTGATGAAGCGGGGGATGGCCCTGTCATCGGAGGTTTTTTAAGGCTTTTACTTTCCGGGAGTATGGCCGATGATTTTAGACATGAGAACTTAAGAAAAAGTAATGGTAGAAGAAGAAAAAGAGTTTTAAGTAAGAATGGTGAAGAAGACGGTTTTGTATCGAAACTATTTGATGGCTATATATCTGGATTGACGTCTAAGCCTAATGAATCAGTGGTTGTGGATGATCACATTACAGATGAATCATTAAAGAGTTATAGAAAGTACTCTGATAATTATTTTTTAATATCAGATAAAGAGAAAGAAGGATATTCGGCAGCTGTACAAGCTAAACAAGTTGAAATTTTAAGTCAGGAAAACCCTGGTGGAGATGATTTTGGTAATCAAGATGTGTTAACGGAAAAAAGTGGTGATTTGAGTAGCGAAAATAAAAACTTAAAAGATGAATATTCTATTCCTGTCGAAAGTCGATCAAAATTAGTAGCTGAAGAAGAAGTACTGAAGAGTTATGAATCTGATCTAATAAAGCACAAAGGAAAAGTTAAAGAAAAGAAGGAAGACTCATATGGAAAATTTGGCAAAAAAATCGAAGATGCCATGGTTACATATGCCAATAGTGACTTTACTTACCGATGTGCTGATTTATATTTCCCGCAAGGTTTTTCTTCGATTCCATCGGAAGAAGATGGAGGTCAAGGTGAGTTGTTTAAAGCACATCACCATCAAGCCTTTGTAGGACCTTATATTAAAAAAAGTCTTCTTCATTCAGAGCAAAGTCCTTACTTGGTAAAATGCAAGTGGCTTGGAGGAAGTGGTGGTTTAACATCATACACTTTTTATGAGAAATCGAGAAATGGGGAGCCACCTAGAACGATTAAAGTTAAGCCAATGAACAAAGTTAGTGCGACTCAGTACTTTGGAGATGGAACACAAGCCGCTCCAACAGATGCTGAGCGGTTGGCAAAATATACAGAGTCATTAGATACCTTTGTCAATGAGGAGAAAGAGGCAGGTTTAATTGAAACTAATAATTTTGGGCAATTTGGTAACTTTGTCATCATTAAAGAGCAAAAGGGGTGGGAGAGTTATTCTCCATTTGCCGTTAGGTTAAATGGGGATGAAAGGAAAAAAGTTATACAAGGAAATTTAAAGGAAGTAGAGGGAGCAATAGATTTTTTATTGAAAAATGATGAGGCTCAGTACACAAGTGACCTAAATAATAAACTCAATGATTTAAAAAACTTCGCACTAAATCCCAAGAACTCCCTAGAAGATAGTAATTATGAAAAGCTTATTGCAAGCTTGCAAGAAATTATTGTGAGGGCCAACAAGAAAGTTAAGTCATTTAATGAGGGACTGGAAGAAAATGACAAAATTGAATCATTTGAGAATCTCGAATCTCTCCCCAAACTGAGCTTGGTGCCTAGAGAAGGACGAGATGATGCACAGAGGATGCTTCAGAATCAATTTAAGGTGCTAGGTAAGGCACACGGAAATTCTCTCAGAAGGGATGATACTCAATATTCTGATTTTGTTTCTAAAATCACGGATAAAGATAAATCTGAGAAAATTCAATCATCTTTAATTAGAGCTAAGGATAGGTTGAAAAAAATATTTAACGGATATTACAATGCTTGTCATGGTGAATATCTTCAGAGACTAAATCAAGATTAAACCTATGCTTTGATGCTTACTAATTCTGAAAATTTTCTAATGAACCTAGAAGGGTTTTTTTTATTAATTCTTGCTCGAACCCGACCTTAAGAGTCGGCTTTTTTTTTCTGCTTATATAATTGGTTAGTTAAGAATTTGATTGATGCCTTCTCACTCCATTACGATGGACAAATATGTAAGAAAGAAGCAACTAACTAGTTAGTTTAATTAATTTCCTTAGACTCTTTTCCGATAAAATAGAGTGAAGAGTTTTATTGTTTTTATTATTCTACTTGCAAGTATTTGTACGTCCTTTGCTCAGGGTGATTTGCTAAGTGGTCAGCCAGAGCAGGAGGAATTTCAAAAGGAAATTAAAAGAATCCTGCGAAATTTAATAGGAGATGGTGCAGATGAGTTTAATATCATCCTAACCTCTTCACAAGATCCTAACAGTTATATCGCTGAAATAAAAAACCCCCTTAAAACTGAGATTGATATACTACAGAACCCAAATCCAATCCTTGAATTTGAGAAAGGAAGAAAGCCCACCTTGTATTTAAATACAAGGATTTTTAGTATGATCGATTCAGAAGATGAATTAGCTGGAATTATCGCTCATGAGATTGCACATACAGCTCAATATAAAGAGGAAACAATTACTCTTTTTAAAAGATTATTTGGAACTATCTGGATGGAGCTGGATGCAGATCTAAGAGCACTACTCATACTGTCCAAAGCAAATCCTCCGTATAATCCTAACGCCTTAATTAATTTTTTTAGAAAACTTATTGCGAAGCATGGGCAAAATAAACTCTCCCTCTTTATGTCGCACCCTATGAGTGTGGTTAGAATTTCGGCCATGAATAATTGGATGTCTAAAAATATGTACAAACTTCACCACATTATTAACGGTCAAAAAATTGATGGATTTTTCAATGGGAAAACGAATCTTAATTCTTTTTTATCTTCTCTTGAGAATATCGAAGGTGTTATTAAGACTCGTCTAATAAAGAGTACTCCTAGAACAGGATCAATGTTTTCTGTAAATTGGAAGAGTGTTTTTGGACTAAATAAGTCTGAAGCTCAAGGTATGGACGATCAAAAGAAAGTAGAGAAGTTATTAGTTGATACAGACTTAATGTTTAAGACTCTATTTCAGATTGAAGGGTTCAATCAATTACCTGATGCTGATAAAATTGATTATATTGATAACTTAGTTCATCTAATAGATCCAGATGGTTATTTTATAAATGAAAAGCATCGATACAACATATATGAATGGTTAAGAAAATGTGTGGAAGATAAATGTGATCAAGAGAAGATGAAAGAACTAGACCCTCGAAATTGGAATTATAGTACTAGTTATTTTGATGAGGACAAAATAATTGTTTCTGGGTACATGGGCAATGCAAAGGATACGCAAACAAAAATTATGTTTGAATATTTAACTGATGTATTAGGATATAAAAACAATGAAGCAGTAAAGTTTATCGAGGCGAATGGTTTTATAATTAGCACTCGATGGGAATGGGATTACTGGAGAGACAAAATAAAAACTTCTAACTTAAGTTATAAAACTTTTAACGAAGAGCTGCAGCACTTTTCCAATGGTAAATATTTAGATAAGTATGGCAATTCTCCTACTCTAATGGGAAGAAATTTATCCTATTATATTGAGCGAAAAGGCAGTCAACTATCCGTGGTTGATTATTCTAATATTTTAAATTCAAAGAATTCTTATATGCTACTTAGACTTTTAAAGCTAGATGATCAACGAAGGCTAGAAGCAAAGCTTACCCATTATATTACGGTGAAAATGTTAGAAGGCACTTGCAAAGAAGATCGAGTTTGTTATCGATTTTTTGCTGCAGCACAAATTGCAGAAACCGATGGAAATACAAACGGAGCACGAAAATTAAGTTGGTTTTATCGGAATTTACATGATTATGCAATGAAGGATAGAAGAAGTTTAAATCTTCTAAATGGGGAAGAAGATAGAATCTTATCTCAAGAACATCGAATGATTATTAAGAGAAAAATATTAGAAACAAAAAATTCAAATAAACTTGTGCATAAAATCTATATGGCACAATATATGTTTACCATGCCCAATGATCTTTTAAGTGAAATATTAAGTGAGCTAGATAACGATACTCTTAAATACTTCTATAGCTATAAAGACTTCGATGAGGGGATGAAATTAGTTAATCCCAGTTTCAATGTTAGTTATCAAAATAAAGAGTTTATCATGTCAAAAATCATTCCCAATATTTCAGGGACTTTAGCGAGTAAACGAAACTCTTTTGCGGAATTAGTTGGTTTATTAGAATTTTATAATGAATCAATCGATTATACTATCGATGCCGAACGTAAAAAGACTTTTGAAGAATACTTTCCTGAGTCCGAAGGGAAATTTGGACCTGCTTATTATAAAAATTTAGAAAAAACTGAAGTATTTCAAAAAGAAATTGTGGATCGTCTCAATGAGTTAAAAGCCATGCCCACAGATCCAGAGGCTTTTACAGACTTTTTTATCAAGTTAACAAAAAATGGAGTGACTCCTTTGACTGATAATTTAATTTCAGAAGCCTTAAAAGAGGGAATGCAGCTCACTGAAAAACAAATGGATCGTATCTTTTCTGGTCAAAGGGTATGGGACTTTTCAGTTAGACAAAAGTTATTTGAAAAAGTTTCTATGCAAAGTTCATTTGAGGAACTTAAAGTTGGAAGTAAAGCTGAAAGAGCTTCTAACCAGATTCGTTACATTGAAAGGAAAATAAAGCTTTTTTATCCAGAGCCATCCATTGATCGAAATAGGATACTTGATCAATTCTTGTGGAAAGTGAATGCTGGGGATGAAGTTATTGCATCCGCTTCAAAGTATTTTTCTAGTGAGTATGAATTTAAAAACGCAAAAGTAGGGTTAGCTTATCTGTATAACCGTATTTATGGTTTACTTGTGGAAGAGGGGAGAGCTCTCAATGAGGAGAAAAGAGTATTATTGGGCTCAGCAAAAGACTTTCCAGATCAAACACCTAAAGTTATGCATCAATTTGTGATGTATATGTTAGGTGACCCTAATTACTCCGCTCCTGAGAATGTTAAAGCTGAGATTATTGACCCAATTGGAGAAAATAGATATAAAAGATTGTTTGAATCTCTTTCCTATGAAGTGCAGGCTGGACTTCTATCAACTTTTTTTGAAAAACCGACTGGAATTCTAGCATCAAAAAAATATTCTGATCAAATAATCAATCATTCTGTGAGAAAATTGGGTGCTAATCGCCAATCGGCCATTGAGATAATTAATGCGTTTTCAGAGGCTTTTTCTGAGAAGCAACCATTTCGACAAACGTTGTTTCTATCTTATATTCTAACAAACTCCAGTAATACTGCAAACCTTAGTGAAGGTAAGCAGATTAAGTTAATTCTAGAGTCCATTGGGCCAATAGGAGTTTCCCTTGGGCAAAAGCTTTATCAATTTAACATCTTTGATGACCCTGAAATCAATAAAGAGTTAGCAACTCTTACTCATAATGCCGGTGAAGTAAGTAAGGTTCAAGTCAATCAATTATTAAAAGAAAAACTTAAAATCACAGGGAACATTGACGATATTTTAGAATATGATTTAATGGGTGATGCCTCTTCTAAAATCGTACTTAAGTTAAAATATAAGGATGGAAAATTTCCAGATGAACTTTTAGAGCTTTCTAAATCAGAATCAGAAATTATTTTTAAATTTCTTTTAGAAGATTATAAGAGTAAAGCAAATCAAGATTCAGAACTGCTTGTAAAAGTTATGAATTTACTGATGGGCAAAAATGGTAAAAAATATGCTCCATTAAAAGTGGCAGCTGATGCGGTTATTGACGGTATGTTAAGTCAAAAAGATGTTGATGCAGAAATTAAAAATAAGGATACTTTTGAAAAGATATATTCGGGAGAAGATGACCATTATCGGTTTGAAACTGTGAAGTCTCGTAGTGTGGATGGAATGGATGGAGTTTTTGAGGAGGTCGCGGAAGGAAAAGTTTTAGTGCTTTGCAATTGCCCTGATGAAATTGAACAGATTCGTAATTCAATTTACGATAAAGATGAATTTAACTTAGTCGATAACGAGAATGACCGGATTGATTTTGATTATGACCGTCATGATGGTAATTTTATTGTTCAGCCTAAAGTAGGTGATGAAAAAGGGACTATAACTATTATTGATCATGCTTTAAGTAGTCATATATCAAGAACAGAGCGAGAGCAGTTGTTCTTGGCCATAGGGCAATTAGAGGTTTATCGAGAAGTGAAGAACCCACTCGCGAGAAGGGATTTTGTTCAGACAATTCATCAACTTGCCCATTCAGGCAATGAATCCAAGGGAAAAAGTCCGACCATAAAAGAAATAAGTCGAAAATTGAAAGAAATTGATCTTGCAAAAACCACGAATTTTAAAGATTTGTTAACCGTCTTGGTTACGATACCTGAAACTGAATCAATAAAAAGAGTTAATAAGTATGTCACAGCCCTTTCTCATTTAAAATCACATGGAGCGCATAAAGAAAAAATAAATGGTATGCATCCATTGGATTATAAAATTGAAGTCAAAGTCAAAAAGAGTTTATTGAAATATCAAGACAATATGAACTTTCTAACAAGATTGGTTCTTAAATGTTTGGAATAGAATCTACACGTTAGAAAAATTTAATCTGCATGTTTATTGAATGCTATATTTGATTCTCTCTCTTCTTTAAATTGAAAAAGTAATACAAATGAAATTAAGCAATGTTTCTAGAAAAGATAAAATCATGGGCTAAGTGCTTTTTTGAACTTAGCCCATGACTTTATCTTTATTAATTATTTATTCATTTTCAAGATTCATTGGAATAACTTTACGAACTGCTGGCTTGTAGTTTGTATACCAGTTTTCTTTATCGTAAATACTTCCTTCTTCTCCAAAGGTTGACTTAAACCATGCCATCATATCCACAAAGTAATCATTGAAGGACGTGTGCTTGATGTATTGTTCTGTATAAAAAGAGTTTTGGCTCGGACCAAATTTAGCTGGTTCCGTAAACCAGATTCTCAATTTACCATCTGTTGAAAAATCATCTCTCATATATTTATACCAATCGGTAATGTACATTGGGTATCCAACAATTGGATCAACCACATACCAATCTTCAATGATTTCATTTTTAGCGTTGACTCTTTCTGTGCGTGCAATTGTGGCCACATGCCATCCCCAGCTAGCTCCATCAGGAGTTTCCATATGACCGATAACAAAAGCTTTTTTAATATGGTCTCTCTCGATTCCTTTAGCTACTAAGTGCATGTTCGCAAACATGGCTCGACCAAAACAAAAACCGATTCCTTCATTATCAGGATCGTATTTGTCGTATTGATATAGGCTAACCACTGGGTTTCTTCTCATTTGTGAAAGAGTATCGTAAACCGCATCAGAAGAAATATTTCTTGCGTCTCTATAGTTTCGTGGTGTCACATCCATAACTTCATCAGTGAAATCTTGGATCATCTTCATATTTTCTTGATGAATAGCGCTAGGTTCTTTTCCATAATTCATAATTTCTGAATACATAAAAAGATCGGCTTCTTTTTTGACTACAGTTTCTAAACCGGTCACTTGAGAATAGGTTAATTGGGAAAGTAAAATTCCAAATAATAGTAGTAGTTTCATAGGCTCTCCTTTAAAGAGGTTTTCCTTTATGGTTTTTTTACGTGCTGAAAAGTGCGTATCGATTAAAAAACGGTCTTTAAAGACAATTTAAGAAAGATGATCAATTTTATATTGAATGCAGCGCGACTTAAGGGTAAGTACGGATTGAAATATTGATTAATCTCAGTAAGATGGTAGCAATTACTCTCTAAGAATTAGTAAAAAAGGATCAAAAATGAAAACACTTAAATTAAATAATGGTTTGATGATGCCTCAAATTGGATTGGGGACTTGGCTTTCAGAAAAAGATCTTACCTATAAGGCCATCATTCATGCAGTGAAAACTGGTTATCGGCACATTGATTGTGCCCTTATTTACCAAAATGAAGAAGAGGTTGGACGGGCCTTAAAGTTTTGTTTTGATAATAATTTGGTACGCCGTGAAGACCTTTGGATTACTTCAAAATTGTGGAATACTCATCATAAGTTTGAGGATGTGGAAGAGGGCATGAATACAACATTAAAAGATTTAGGATTAGATTATTTAGATTTATACCTAATTCATTGGCCAGTTCCTCAAAAAAAAGAAGTGCTCTATCCTGAAACTAAAGAAGAGTTATACGGCCTTGATGAAGTACCTTCGGAAGAGACTTGGAGAGGAATGGAGGAGATGGTTAAAAAGGGAAAAACAAAAACAATTGGAGTTGCAAACTTTAGTGCTCATAAATTAGTTAACTTGTATAATAATGCATCGATTAAGCCGGCGGTAAATCAAGTGGAAATTCATCCCTTTCTACCGCAAACCGAACTGCGAAAAGTTTGTGGAGAATACAATATCGTATTAACTGCTTATTCTCCGCTTGGGTCACCTGGGCGTCCAGATATGATGAAAGGAGAGTCTGAGCCTTCCTTATTGTTTCATCCTATTGTTCAAAGAATTAGCGAGGCAAAGAATGTAACACCTGCGCAGGTGCTTATTAGTTGGGGACTAAGCAATGATTACATCATTATTCCTAAGTCAACTAATCCAAAGAGAATTGAAGAGAACTTTCATTCTATAAATGTGGAATTAAGTGATTCTGAAAAAGAAGAAATCAATCAAATTGATATGGCATATCGCTTTTGTCGACCAGACCATTGGTTTCATCGTGGAATCAATTTTGAAGGGCAAACATTTTGGGATAGTTAGGACCGTTTAGCCTTTTTGAACCACTATTTTTTTATAATTCAATTTCCTAATTGAAAGTTCGCGTTTAATAAGTGAACTTGGATAGGCAAATTAAGCAACTAAAAGGAATATTAATGAAAACTCTAATTTTATTGATAACATTTTCCATTTCAACATTTTCATTTTCTCAAACTTTTGAATTAAGTGAAACAATGAAAGGAATTTACGAAGCATCAAAGATAATAGAAGAAAAAATTGATAATGAAATCAATGATCAAGAAGCAATTGATACAACTTATCAATTAAGAAGACTTACCATTTTAGCGCAATTTTTAATTCCTTCGAAGCTTAAAGATTTAGAAGATGATCAGCGGTTAAAAGCTCTAAAAGAATACAAAGCTTTGCTTGTGAAAATGGAGTTTTTTGTGGATGATTTGATACTTAGTCTGAAAGAAAAAGACTTTGATCGAGCATTTGATAACTTTATGGAGATTTCTTCTGTGAGAAGCACCGCTCATAAAAAGTTCAAATAATTTAATAAATAAAATGAGGAAGGTTTAGATTTATTTTAAAAAATTTAAAGTCATTTTTAAAACTTCTTCTTTCGCCTGATCTCTCTCTCTCTGAGAGAGAGAAGTATCAAGAACCAGTATATTGGCCCCTCGAAAGCATTCTAAAAATAATTTAAATTTTAACATCGTAACATTTTGAAAGCCGGGATGCTGGGTGAGAGTTTCGTAAAATTTTTTTTCATAAATTCGATCGAGCTTTTGGATGTAGCGAGTTGACTTTTTATTGAAATGACTAAACTTTAAAATATGAGTGACTCGTGGTTGTCCTTCAGTAAATTCATAAAAACCACTTAATAGTGCTTCAACCGTTTTTCTCATGGAAAGTTTTAATCCAATTAGCACTTGCATTTCTTTTAAAATAAAGCTGTCTTGATCCTCAAAATATTTTTTCACTAGCGCTTCAAAAATCTCTTCTTTTGAAGAAAAATATTGATAAAGAGAGCCAATGGAAATACCAGCTCTTGTGGCTATCTTATT
>JAOHMI010000034.1 GCA_028101965.1 Bacteriovoracaceae bacterium | reverse complement strand
GGCCGTAAACCTACCAGTTGATGTGTTTCCAAATCTTAATAAACCAAAAGTAACAATTATCACTGAAAGTCATGGTCTCGCCCCAGAGGAAGTCGAAACACTTGTAACGATACCTCTCGAAACAGCTATGATTGGAACAACAGGAGTAAGTAGAGTTCGCTCATCCAGTGGAATGGGAATAAGTATCATTCATGTGGAATTTGCTTGGGGCACGGACCAATTTCGCAACCGGCAGCTTGTTAACGAAAAAATCCAATCAATTCAAAACCGGCTACCAGGAGATATTTCTCCTACCCTTGCCCCTATTACGAGCATTATGGGAGAAATTCAATTTATCGGTCTTCAATCGGAGAATGATACGGTTAATCAACTCGATCTCAGAACCATCGCCGATTGGACTATTAGACCGCAATTACTGTCCATACCAGGAGTGAGTAATGTGGTGGTGATTGGTGGAGGTAAAAAGCAGTACCAAATTAAAATAGATCCGAATAAGCTTCGCTCCAAAAATATTTCTATTGATACCCTCATGGAGAACGTAAAGCATTTAAGTGAAAACACCACTGGTGGGTTTATTGATAAAGAAGAAAAAGAATTTCTTATTCGAATTATTGGTAAGGCAACAGATGAAGAGGACTTGCGAGAGTCTATTGTTGGCATGCATCTAGGCATTCCTGTTAAGCTAAAAGATGTGGCGGAAGTTAAAATTGGTTTTCAGCCCAAGCGTGGTGATGGATCAATTGATGCTAAAAATTCAGTCATAATGACGATCCAAAAGCAGCCAGAGGCATCTACCATAGAAGTTTCTCGTGATATTGATCATTTGGTTGATAAAATGAAAAAACAGCTACCTGTTGGAGTTACTCTCAGAAGTGATTTGTTTAAACAATCTCATTTTATTGAGTCTTCAATTAATAATGTTAAAGAAGCACTTCGCGATGGCGCTATTATTGTTGGGATTGTTCTTTTTATCTTTTTACTAAATTTTCGCAGCACCTTTATAACCTTAACTGCCATACCCTTATCCTTTGTTTTAACTGCCATCGTTTTTAAAATATTTGGGTTATCCGTAAATACAATGACCCTAGGAGGTCTTGCCATCGCTATTGGGGAATTAGTTGATGATGCTATCGTGGATGTGGAAAATGTATTTAGACGATTAAAAGAAGCAAAGCAAAGCGGAAAAAAATATAATCCTTTATATGTCGTTTATAAAGCTTCCAGTGAAGTAAGAAACTCAATAGTTATTTCAACTATTATCGTCGTCCTAGTTTTCATTCCTCTCTTTTTTCTATCTGGGATTGAAGGACGTCTCTTTATTCCTCTAGGTATTGCTTACATCATCTCATTAGTTGCCAGTTTGCTGGTTTCACTTACCGTCACTCCAGTTTTATGCTCATATTTTTTGCCAAATGCAAAAGTGATAGAGAAGAAAGACGGGAAGCTTATTCAATTATTAAAAAGCCTTGAAGGGAAGCTGCTTTATAAAATATTAGATAAACCAAAAACGATCATTTTTTTCACTCTAATATTATTAATTGGTTCATTGTCTCTGGTTCCGCAAATGGGACGTAATTTTCTTCCCTCCTTTAACGAAGGAACCGCCACAATTGGTCTAGCTTCCTGGCCGGGAATAGCTTTGGAAGAGTCAAATCAAATTGGGAAAAAAGCTGAGGAGTTAATGTTATCCATTCCCGAAGTAAGAAGCACAGTACGAAGAACTGGACGTGCTGAAATGGATGAGCATGCTGAAGGTGTGCATTGGAATGAGATTGATGTGGATTTTCATGATGAAGGAAGAGATCGTAAAATAGTATTGCAAGAAATTCGTGATAATTTAAAAGCCATCCCCAATACTTACGCTAATATTGGCCAGCCCATATCACACCGCTTAGATCATCTTCTTTCGGGGGTGCGTGCGCAAATTGCCATAAAAATTATCGGGCCGGAATTGAGTACTCTGAGGCGATTGGGGAGAAACTTGGAAAAAAAATTAAAAGATATTGATGGTCTCGTGGATTTGCAATTGGAACAGCAAGTGTTAGTTCCTCAGATTAAAATTCATATTTATCGTGAAGACGCTGCTCAATATGGAATTAATATTAGTGATTTAGTTGCAACTTTGGAAATCGCCTTAAACGGAAAAAAAGCGGGAAATATTATAGATGGACAAAAAATATTTGAAATTGCTATTAGATTCAACGACGAAACGAGAAACAATCTAGATAAAATTCAAGAGATTCCCGTTCGGGTTCTTCCCACTGGACGAGTGATTAAACTAAAAGAAGTAGCTTCCGTTTATGAAACTGATGGGCCAAATATCATTAACCGAGAAAATGCAAATCGAAGAATTGTGGTTCAAGCTAATTCAGAGGGAGTACCTCTCGATCAATTAGTTGGACAAATTAATCAGCAAATAAACGAGCTTGATCTTCCAACCAATTATTTTATTGAACTTGGTGGTCAATTTGAGAGTGAGAAAAAAGCAAGCCGAATGATCAGTTTTTTAGGGTTCATCTCTCTTCTGGGGATCATCGTTATTTTATATTGGCATTTCGGCAGCATGATGATGTGCATGCAAGTTTTAACTGCCCTACCTCTTGCTCTTATTGGAAGTATCGTTTCCATTTATTTTACAGAGAGAATATTATCTGTTGCCACTTTGATTGCCTTTATCACCTTATGTGGAATCGCCAGTCGAAACGGGGTTATGATGATTTCCCATTATCTTCACTTAATGAAAATTGAAGGGCTAAAGTTTTCTAAGGAAACCATTATTCGCGGTTCACAAGAAAGACTGATTCCAGTTTTAATGACAGCTCTTACCGCAGTCTTTGCTTTGCTTCCGATTCTTTTTTCTCAAGGAGAGCCTGGTAAAGAGATTCTTTATCCAGTTGCTGTGGTTATTACAGGGGGGTTATTATCCTCTACCCTATTAGATATTTTTGTCACACCAGTTATTTTTTATAATTTTGCTAAAAAAGCGAATTTAAAACTAACCGAAAAAAAGGAATTAAATGAAAAATTGTAAGGTAAAATATTATTTTTTGACCTTCATTATTTCACTTAGTGGATGGGCTAAACAATATACTTATGAATCATTACTGAATTTGGCCAAAAAAAATAGTATTAATCAAGAAATTTATAAAACTAAAGTGATAGAAATTGATGGGCGTATCGATCATGAAAAATCCAGTTACTATCCCAAACTAAAAGCTATCATTGGTTCTGAGAAAATAGATTCTGGATCTGAACCTGATATTAACGAAAGTAAC
Organism: Bacteriovoracaceae bacterium; assembly: GCA_028101965.1. GTDB lineage: Bacteria > Bdellovibrionota > Bacteriovoracia > Bacteriovoracales > Bacteriovoracaceae > JAOHMI01. The sequence continues at coordinate 22,753 of JAOHMI010000034.1, read as the reverse complement.
TTTGTTGGAGAAATTCGTTTAGATTATAATTTGTATCGCTTTGGTGGAACTAAAGATAAAATTAACTCGCTTAATGCACTCAAGTCAGAACAGATTAAAGTTTCAGAGTTTGAAAATAAAAATTTAGAACGAAAGCTAGAAAAAGAATATCTTGAAGGCCTTTATTTTAATAATTATCTTCAGATTTTAATTAGTGAGCGAAAGTTTAACTCTCAATTAAAAAAACAAGTAAGTCTTAAGAGAAGGCAGGGTTTGGTGGGAGAAGCGGATGTCTTAGAAATTGATATGCGAGAAGCAACCTTAAAAGATAAGATACTTCAAAATGAAGAGCATTTTCAGCATACCCTGGATAATATTCGAAAATTAACTTTTCTAACTCATGAAGAGAATATTGAAATATCTGGAGAACTACCTCATGAACACTTTGATGTGAAAATTGATGAATTAGTTCAAGCTGCTTATAAGAAAAATTTAGAGCTAAATCGCCTTTTTTCGCGCATCGATTCAATTAATTACGAATTGAATGCAAAAAAATCAGATCGTCTTCCAGAAGTTAATTTGCGAGCCAGATATGGGAAAATGAGAATTGATGAACGATATACTTCAAATGAATCCCTTGAAGGATTAGTGGGGATTTATGTTGATATTCCACTATTTGATGGAGGTATGGTTTCTTCACAAAATAAAGTACTTATATCTCAACTTGCCAGAGAAAAGCTAACTCTGACTAAAAGTAAAAAAAATCTAAAAATAGATGTTTTACATCACTATGAAAAGATGCAAAACGTGCATAAGCAAGTGGATCTCGCCGAGGCAAATGTAAGCAATGGGGAGAAGTACTTTAAAAATGTTTTGAGCGAATACAAGCGTGGTGTTAAAAATTCCATTGACCTGGTAAGCGCTCGGGATCGTTTGATGAACTTTAAATTTGATTTAATTTCAGCTAAGCGAAATTTTTTGTTTGCGAAAATTAATCTTGAGGAGGTAGTTGGTGTATCCTTTTAACAAAATATTTATTTTTTTATTTTTTATGGCAGGATTAACCCAAGCTGCAGAAATCAAACATACTAAATGGCGACTTAAAGAAGATTTATTAGAGATTGAAGATTCAAGCGATTCTTTTAAAAAACATTCTATCAGATTTGGATACTCAAGAAAAAATGTCAATTCACTTAAACTTATCTCCAGTGAGGATGATTTTAGATTTAACTCACAACAGATACCTGGTTTGAATTTCGAGTATAAGTATGATTTTCAAAAGGTTGGCTTGATCAACTCATTGTATACACAGCTGGGCTATTTTACTAAATATAACGATCTTGGCACTGAAGGATACGCTGACCTAACGGTTTTTGATGGTTATATGGGATACTCCATTGGGTACTCATTCCTAAAGAAAGTTCAAGTGGTTCCTCGTCTTGTTGCGGGGATTGGTAGTGCTTATTATTTTCAACGAGGAGATGTCCGGGAAGTGAGTGCGGAAGCAAACTATCTCGAAGCAGAATATGGCGTCCAAGGAGATATCTATCTTCCTTCAGAGGATGTTTTTCCTAGTTCATGGAGTAGCTCTTACATTCTTTCACTAAAACTCACAAGTTTTAGTAGTCTTTCCGGAGAAACTTCTATTGAAGGAAATAAAATTGTTGTCTCATTTGGAGTTGAGATATGAGATTAATCATAGCTGGATTATTACTAACGGCATTTGCCTGCGGTCGCCCACACTCTTCGGAACAAAAATCCGATGAAGTAAGGAAGCGTGAAAGACTGGATGCCCTTAATCAAGATTACCAAGAAATTGTAGGAAATTATATTGGATCCTTAGAATTGCATGAAGATGGATCGCTTTATTCAGCACAAGCAGAGTTAAGAATAGTTCAGGATATTGACTCTTCTACTGGCTTACCATTACAGCCAAAAATTGTGGGATCAATTTCAGTTTTTGAAAAGATTAATAAAAAAGATGAGCACTTAATATCTTACGGAATTACAAATGGAAGCTATGATAACAAAACAGATCAGCTGGCATTGGATATTTCTGATAATTTAAATATTAGAGGATTTGCCAACCACGATATTATCGATGCAGTTCTACACAGCTCCATTAAAGGCGATGTGGGAAAACTAAGTCTTAAAAGAGAATAATATGGAATATCGAATTCTTTTAATATTCAGCTTGTTTTTTTTCGAATCCATTTTCGCGAAGGAATATAATCATTCTGAATTTATTAACCTATTTAAAAAGAAAAATATTTCTGATCAGGTTGAAATTATAAAGTTACAACAATCCCGAATCAATATACAACAGTCCATGGGGAGAATCGTTCCTTCATTAAATCTTAGTACAATTATTGATACGACGATTTCAGGGCCAATTGGCTTACTTAATAGTCTTTCAAATCTTTTAGGGTTTCTTCTTCCCTCTCGCTGGTTTGCTTGGAATGAATCGAAGATGTATTATCTTTCACAATATCATTCTTATATTGCCACCAGAGGAAACCTGATTTTAATGGCAGATGAACTTTATCTAACTTTAAAAAAAGTTTATTTGATTCGAAATCTTATCATTGATGTTAATACTGATCTAGGAAAACTGGTTCATTCAATTGAGTTTCGAGAAAAAATAGGCGAACTTCCTAAGGGATCATTTGCTAGAGTGAAAACTAAATCTCTTGAACTCGAATCTGATCTTCTCGATTTAGATAATATGATCGAGCTTTACCTAATCGAAATAAATAAACTTATTGTTGATGAATCATACTCTAAAATATCGATTATTGATTATATTTCTGAACGGGAAATTGAAGAAAGCAGTTGGGAGTTAGATAATATATTAGAAGTCTCTCCCGAATTAAAATCTCTAAAAGCACTATTTTTTGCTGCAAAATATTCAAAGAAAAAACGGGCCTGGAGTTTTTTAAGCTTTTCCAATGAAGGATTTGGGCTTGGGTATTTTGCTCGAAACAAATTAGCGACCACAGAAATTAAGCAGATTAAGAATATTAGATTACAAGAGGAAATGGAACTTTCAGCCTTGTTTCACTCTATAAGTAAAACCACATCAAACTTAGATAAGAAAAACCATCTTTATACAAAGGCCTTAGAGAGTTTAGACCGACGACTTGAGCAAATCAAGGTGGATTACCAGCTAACTGGTAAAATTAATTCTGATGACTATTTGGAAAACTTAGATGCATACTTAAAGTTTAAAATTCTAAAGATAACAAATAAGATTGATTTTGAGTTTACGAGTGCAAAAAAAGAGAGAGTCAATTTGGTTGGAATTTACTCAAAACTTGATCAAAAAATTCCAAAAAGACAGATAAGAAAATTAAAGCGTTATCAAAAGCGAGAAGATCGTTTAGTTAAAAATATTTCAGCATTCTAATTGGAGGTAATTATGAAATTAGTATTTTTATTATCACTTTTCATGTTTTCAGCGATAGCTCATGACGGTGGACATGGACCCGCATTAAAAGATGAGAGCTCATATGGGGGAAAAGTTTCAGCCATAATTGATAGTAAAGAGGTCAACTTAGGACGGAAAGCAAAAATGTTGTTTAAAGCTGAGCTCGTGCACAACTCAAAAAAGAACGAAGTAAAAGTTTATCTTTATGATCAAAATATGAAAGCCATTGATTTAAAAATGTTTGAAAATAAAATGGAAGCGGTACAGATTGAAGGAAAAAAAGAGAAAAAGTTTTCACTAAAATTGGATAAATCGGGTAAGTTTTTTGTTGGTAAGCGTCCTAAAAATAAGCGTGTTCCTTTCAATATAGATATTATGCTAAAAAAGGAAGAGCCAACACTCTTTGGGGCATTTGATGGATTAGATTAAGCATGATTTGGATAGGTAAAATTTTATTTTCATCTATTATAATTAGTTTAGTTTCTTGGTATTCATAATTAAAAATCGGGAGTGGCCGGATTCTTAACGGCCCTCCCATTCTAGATTACTATTTACATGCTTGGCTAACTCCAAAGTTATAGTAAATAAGAGTTTTACTTCTTTTCTCCGCAATGAGGCATGGACTTAGAGGCGTAAGGGTTCATGACTTTTTCAGATTTAGATAAATACTGGATCCAGTATTTATTGACCATTGGGCAATAATAACGAGCATAGTTTTTATTAGGAAATTGTTTCTCTAGCACCACAAGTATTCCCTGAGAAACAATATTCATGGCCTCTTGGTTCTTTTCTAAATCTTCGGACGCGATTATTTCCTCTAGTTTCTTCTTAGTATAGTTTAAGGTTTTGCTTATCTTATCATCTTTAATTGCTTCAATATTTGATAATAAAATTTTTGAACTCTCTTTTATTTTAGATAAATCGTTTTCAAAGAAGGATTGGTGAAGTTTTTCATATTTCATTAATACTTTATTAAAAGAAGAAATTTTTGTTTTTTCATTTGATTCCATTGGATTTATTTTTTCCGATGCGAATGAATAATTTAAAATCAAAATTAAGGCTAAATTGAATAGTTTCACGTGTTATCTCCTTGTGAATCGTTTTTCTTCATTTTCTTCTCATAAATTAAACTAAAAATTACGGGAACCACAAAAAGGCTTATAAGCTCGATGGCCATGCCCCCTAATGTTGGAATCGCCATGGGTTTCATAATTTCACTGCCTTGCCCTGTTGACCATATTACCGGAAGGAGAGCAATGACAGTTGTGGTTGTGGTCATGACCAGTGGCCGTATTCTTCTGCTACCAGCGATCGAAATGGTTTTCTTTAATTCATCCCATGTCTTTGGAGGATTTTTCTTTAAGGCATCCTTAATAAAAGTCATCATCACCACCCCATCATCAACAGCGATTCCGAATAATGCAATGAAACCCACCCAGACGGCCACTGAGGTATTGAAGCCTCCTAACCATAGCAGAATCAAACCACCAGAAGCAGAGATGGGTATTGCAGTAAAGACAATGCTACTTAAACTAAAAGATTTAAAATAAAAGTAAATAATTAAAAGATTAATCAGAAGTGAGATTGGTATGAGGAGCATCAATCGTTTATTTGCTCGATCTTGATTATCAAATTGCCCTGCCCATTGGATTGAATAACCTGGAGGAAGAGTTACTTGAGATTTCACTTTTTGTTTAGCTTCTTCCACAAAACCAATTAAATCACGGTCTCGCACATTAAGTTGAACTGTCGATCGAAGTAAACCATTTTCAGACTGAATCATCGCTGGCCCGATAGTCACTTTTATTTTTGCAAGTTGGCTTATTGGTATGTGCTGGCCTTTAGGTGTTGCAACCAGGATATTTTTTAACTCATCTAATCGATCTCTTAACTCTTTTTTATACCGAACTCGAATAGGGTATCTTTCTCTGCCCTCATACATTTGATCAATCGTCATCCCCCCTACTGCAGTTTGAATAATGGCGTTGACGTCACCTGTGTTGACACCATACCGACTAGCTTTAATTCGATCTACTTCAAACTCAACATAGGGCTTACCATTTATTTGTTCCGCATAGATCCCGTAAGCGCCCTGTATATTTTCTAAGACTTCGGATACTTTTTTGCCTAGAGATTCTAATTTTTTTAAGTCAGGTCCAAAGATCTTAGCCGCTACCTGTGTTTTGATACCAGTGGAGATCATTCCAATTCTAGTTTGAATGGGAAAGTCCCATGAATTAACTAACCCAGGAATTTGTACCAACTCGTCTAGTTCATTCATAATGTCGTAAATAGAAACGCCAAAAGGCCACTCATCTTTTGGTTTCAACTTGATAATGGTTTCAAACATTGAAACAGGGGCAGGGTCTAGGCTCGTTTCAGCTCGGCCAAGTTTTCCTATTGTTGTTTCAACTAACGGGTGATCACTAATAATTTTATCTGTATAGGCCAAGAGCTCTCTAGCTTTTGTCATACTAACATCTGAGGTGGTAACCGGCATATATAAAATATCTCCCTCATTTAATGAGGGCATAAATTCACGTCCTAACTGGTTATAGGCGATAATACCTATGAGACATGTTAAGAGCGGCATTAGAAGAAATAATTTTCTATGCTCTAATACCCAATCGAGTAGTGGCCGGTAAAGACCCACTATTTTTTGGCTAACTTTATTTTTTTCGATTGGTTTAAGTTCTCCCTTAAGCATAAAAATGGAAAGAACTGGAATTAAAACCAATGCAACAAAGACAGCACCTAACATGGCTAGGGTTTTTGCCCAGGCAAGAGGAATGAATAATTTCCCTTCAGCTCCTTCCAAAGCAAATACCGGAATAAAAGTTATAATGGTGGTTAAAACAGCGGTAAAAATAGCGGGTCCCATTTCTTTTGCTGAATTTAAAATAATTTGTACTCGCTCTTTTCCTTTGACCAAGTGATTTTCGGCCAAGTGAGAATAGATATTCTCTGTCATGATAATACCCATATCCACCATAGTCCCAATGGCGATGACTAAGCCGGATAAGCTCATGACATTTGAATCAATTCCCAATACATTCATTAAAATAAAACTTATACCAACTCCAAAGGGCAGAGTGAGACTAACAATAATTGAAGTTTTAAGATGCATTAGAAAGGCCAGGATGATCAGCATTGTAATGATTATTTCTTGAGTCAAGGCAGAGTAAACTGTGCTCATGGTTTTTTTGACTAATTCAGAGCGGTCATAAAAAGGTTTAATGACCACACCATTTGGTAAACCTTGCTTAATTTGCTTCAATTTTTCTTTTATTCCCACAATCACATCAGTAGGGTTTTCACCAAATCTCATCGTGACAATTCCCCCAACTGTCTCAACTCCGTCTTTATCTAAAGCTCCTCTTCTAAAGGCAGGTCCAATTTGAACCGAAGCTAAGTCTTTGACTCTAATCGGAGTTCGCTCTTTGACCGCGACCACAACTTCCTCGATATCAGAGATATTTTTGAAAAATCCTATACCTCTGACAATCATTTCTCTATCCCCTTCTTCAATAACCTCAGCCCCAACATCAATATTTGAGTTCTTGATGGCCTTAATAATCTGGGAAAAGTGTATGTCAAAGGCAAAAATTTTAATTGGGTCCACGTCAACTTGATATTCTTTGATGAATCCACCAATACTTGCAACTTCTGAAACTCCCTTGGTTGATTGGAGAAGGTACTTAACGTAAAAATCTTGAAGTGATCGCAATTCTTGTAAAGACTTTGGATGGGGATTCTCTTCTTCATTTTCTATGGTATACCAAAATATTTGCCCAAGTCCGGTGGCATCTGGCCCCATGGTTGGGCTAACTCCCTCTGGCAATAAATTTGAAGCGGTTGATAACTTCTCTAAGACACGACTTCGTGACCAATAAAAATCCACGTCTTCCTTAAAAATAATGTAGACGGTTGAAAAGCCAAAGGCACTTGTTCCTCGAACTCGATCAATTCCTGGAATGCCTTGCAGGAGAATGCTTAAAGGATAAGTAATTTGCTCTTCAATATCTTTTGGTGAGCGGCCTTTCCATTCGGTAAAGACAATTTGTTGGTTTTCCCCAATATCAGGAATAGCATCCACACGAGCATTTTTAATGGCCATGAGGGAACCAAGAGCGAGGATAATAAAACCTATAACCACAAAGACTCGATATTTTATGGAGAGTTCAATTAGCTTGTGTATCATGATCTATTCCTAATGTTGATGCTCATTCGTATTGGTATCTTCTTCATAACCACCAAATAACTGTGCTTGAGCATCTAATAAAAAGTTTCCTTCAATCACAACTTGATCCCCTTTTGATAAGCCTTGTTTTATCTCTACATATCCTTCGGACTCAAACCCAGCCTTAACGGATTTGGCTTGATAGCGATGATTTCCTTGGCTTACCCAAACAACCTTTCTTTTCCCAGTATCGATGATGGCCGTTCTAGGGACAACTAAAGGAGTTCCCTCTAAGGCAAGGCTAACGGAAGCGGTCCCTACCATTCCTGGACGAAGTTTACCTTCGGTATTCTCAAGGGTGGTTCTTATTTTAAGTGTACGTGAATTTGAATCCAAAACGGGACTAATAAAATTAATTTTTCCTGTCCAATTGACTCCTTGATAAGCACTAAATTCAATTTCAACAGACTGCCCTATTTTAACTAAAGCAGAATCATGCTCATAGACATCCATTTCTACCCAGAGCGAGTCAAGATCCACCAAATTAAAAAAGCTTTGTCCTTCTTTAAAATATTTTCCTTGAATTGCATTTTTCTTTTCTACAATTCCGGTCACTGGTGAGTAGATGGTAATTTCTCGCGGAATTTTATTTTTCTTTGCCCATCTCGTGAGCTGAAATTTTTGGACTCCCCAAAGTTTCATTCGTTGAATACTTTGCTCATACAGATCTTTAAACTCTTTATTATCTCTATTTTTAAAATAATTTTTTTGAGCAATGAGAAACTCATCTCCTCCTGTTAGAAGCTTAGGACTATAGAGTTTTAATACGGGATCTCCTTTCTTGATGAGTGAACCAGTCGATTGAACAAAGACCGCTTCTACTCGGCCGGGTACTCTTGCGGGTATATTTGATTCCTTTTCTTCTGATTTTAAAAGAGTTCCTAAGAGTCGAATTTTTTTGTACATTTTCATTGAAGTAACTTCGAATAAATCAGCTCGAAAATGCCTAACTTGAGATTTTCTCAGCTTAACATTGGCCACGGTTTGCATTGAAGTGGTTTTCTTTAGTAATGGTGTTCCATCTAAGGCGCATTCTCCGGGCGTTTCACTGGTGACACTTGGGTCAGATTCACAATAATAGATTGTTTGTTCTATCTCTTTGCTTACAGAGTCATCAGCATGATTATCGTGCTCCAATTCGATTTTAGTTAATCCCATTCCACAAATAGGACATTTGCCCGGTGTTTTTTGTTTTATTTGTGGATGCATCGAACAGGTATAGTATAATTCTTTTTTTTCTTTAATTTCATGACTGGCCTGCTCACTTTCTTTTAAGCAACCCTTGAGGTTAAAAATTAAAAATAATATTGGGAAAAGGCTTTTCATTTTTCCTCCTTATGTAATAAAGCTCCACCTTGGATCGAGAGATAGTTTACTTTTTGTTTCTTTAATTCAGCGGTAAGATTAATTTGCTTAATTAAAAGGTTTTGATACTGAAGCTCCGCTCGCAAAAGCTCTAAATAATCAGCTCCTCCTCGGGAGTATGATTTAGCGGTTATTTCTCGAGAACTCTTGGCAAATCTTAAGGAATCATCTAATAGAATTTTAAGTTGAATTTTGGTATTTTTGATTTCAAATTCTATCTTTTTTAGAACGTTAGTTTTAGATTTTATATAATGCCGATACTTTTTTTCCGCTTCCATCTTTTCAAAGATGGCTTTATTTTTTGAAGCATACCGGTGGTCACTTGTTGGAAGAGGGATGGTAATACTTGCTCCCACAAAATCTCCTATATCATCAAGATCATTTCTTTTCGTATAAGAGACACCAACAGTTATATCTGGGAAGTAGTTTCTGTTTTGCGCAGATACATTGAGTTGACTAGCTTTCAGGTTTGATTCTAAAGAGGATTTTCGATAATCCTTAATCCCCTTTTGATGATTCCAATTATCCAAAATTTCCCAGGGAATGGTCTGCATATCAACATCTAAATCATTTTCGGCACTTAAAAGAGCACTTGTTTTGTACTTTAGGGATTCTAACTTATATTTATTTTGATTGATTTGAGAACTAAGTTCACTTTTTCTAATTTGTACATCCAAGACAGCTTGTTGAGGTACATCTCCGGTTGAATAAAGCCGCTTAGTAATAATTAAATTATTGTTCACCCAATCCAGATTTTCTTTTAGAACCTTTATTTGGCCAACAATCATTTCTTTTTCAATGCAAATTTGCCAAAGCTGATTGAGAAAATCCCGTTTAAGCTGTTTGGATTGCTCTGAAAAGGATTTTGCTTTTAATTGTTTAAACTTTTTTAGCTTTCCATGTTTCCCTGATAAAGATAGCTTTTGAGATAGGCCAAACTGGATTCCTGTCATCATGGACTCATTAGGGCTTAAGCTATCCTGGGGGTAGTTCATTGCTGAAATGGAGAGTTTAGGATCCCCCCAGCTTCCTGCTTGCTTAGATCCTTCTTGCATAGCTTTTACTTTATTCATATTTGAGGTAAGCAGATCATGGTTATTCAGACGGTTCGCAAGTTCATGGAAACTTTTTGAAAAGACATATGTTAAATTAAAAATATACAAACTAAGAATAATACCCTTCATAATTTTCACCTAAATTAAGGTTAGATAATTGATTTAAATGTAAGTGAGTATTTTAGATGAGAAACTGGTCTTTTAAGAGATAAAGAGAAAGGTTTGATCTATATTTCAGAAATTCTTCGTCTGGAATCTTTGCCCGATATCGAGAGATTGAATTGGCTTTTTTAGTAAAACCAAAAAATGGATACTGTTTAATCAAAATAATTTTTAAGGTGACTTGAAAGGAGGAATTTGAATCGAAGCTAGAAGAAGATAAATCATGTAAACAAGTTGAGCTTAGCTTATTTTCACAGTTTGATGATTTGTTTTCTTTTTTAGCCTGCTTATGACAGCATTCATGTTCTTTAGATTGAATTTGAACTGATTCTACAATTGAGCAATTAATTTCACAATTCAAGGCAAATGCTTGAAATGAAGCAAAACTGAGAATAGTGAATGTCATTAATATTAATTTCATCAATTTCATAATACCACAGATCTTAACGGTACAACAATAACGATACTTTAGCAAAATACTTTGGAAGAAACAGCCTTCCGAATTTAAGTTAAAAAAAAAGAGATATAGAGAAAATATATTTAAAATGATTCTTACCTCTATATACCAATTGTTGCCCGTTTAGATTCAATCGGATTATTGACTGAGTCGCAATTATAAAATTGAAGGTAGTATGCATTTTTATGTAAACTAACATATAGTTCATCATCAATTTAATAGTCATTTAATACTTCTAAAAATATTTTGCCATAACGCTTTAACTTTTTTGGCCCAACGCCAAATAATGTTTCAAATTGTTCCAATGATTGAGGTTTATTCCTGACCATCTCAAGAAGAGTTTTATCTGGGAAGATCTTAAATGGTTTGGTCCGTCGCTTTTTTGCTAGATCTTTGCGAAAGTCTTTCAAGTATTGAAACTGTGTTTCCTCATCATTACTATTAAAATCATATGTTTTTTTAGTTATTTTATAGCTTGCAGAGTCTGCACTTTGCTTTTTCTTTGTTCGTCTTTTTTTGATGACTCTTTTTTTAGATGCTTTTTTGGTTTTGCTATGATTTATATCTCCTCGTAGCCAAATTTCTTCTTGTCCATTAATAACTGGAAGGGCTTTTGCCGTAAGTTCAATTTTTGAAGTACCATCCATCTTCATCTTCAGTCTACCTTCTGCGATTAACTGTCTAAAGATTAGATGCCATTTATCATCTTTTATATGAGAGCCGGTATTAAAGGAATTAATCTTATGATGATTTCGTCCTTGAATAACTCCTGTACCGTATCCTGTGATTATTTGAATCATGTACTCTACTGGATGTTTCTGTTTCGTTTCGTAGACACATTGTAATGCTAAAATGGCCTCTTTAGTGACAACAATTTTATTTGTAATCTTATTACTGCATACATCACAATTAAAGCAGGGGCCCTTATAATCATCATTGAAGTAATTAAGTAAAACTTCCCTTCGACAAGATGTGGTTTCACACATACCTATCATGGCATCAAGCTTTTGGTTATTGACTCTCTGTCTTTTAACTCCAATTCGTCCCTTATTCATCATTCGTTTAATCATAACTACTTCTTGTTTACCAAAAAGCATCCAGGCCTTAGAGGGCAAGCCATCTCTTCCGGCACGACCTGTCTCTTGATAATAGGACTCCAAGCACTTTGGCATATCCATATGAGCGACAAATCTTACGTTTGACTTATCTATTCCCATTCCAAAAGCGATGGTGGCCACAATAATGACATCATTTTCTTGCAAGAATAAATTTTGTATCTCTTCTCTATTCGCAAGGCTTAGACCGGCATGATAAGCAAAGGCCTTAATTTTATTTTTCTTTAAAAATTTTGCAATATCTTCTGTTTTCTTTCGAGATAGACAATAAACGATTCCAGTCATACCTGAAAAGTTATTTGATATGAATTCAATAAGCCTATTTAAGTTAACTTCCTTAGTGGATTTTTTTTGAATAATATATTCAATATTTGGTCGATCAAACTTAGAGATAAAAATCTTGGAATCTTGCATGCTTAAATTTTGCAGCATATCTTTTCGAGTAGCCTCTCCTGCTGTCGCAGTTAAAGCAATTCGAGGAACACTTGGGAATTTTTCTTTTATTTGCCCTATCTCTAAATACTCTGGCCGAAAATCATGGCCCCATTGTGAAACGCAATGAGCTTCATCTATAACAAATAATGAAATATCACATTCCATTAAAGTCTCTTGAAAGCTATCCATCATTAATCTTTCAGGTGAGACATATAAAAGTTTATAATGACCATAAAAGAGTGATTCTTCCACGCTTTTTTGTTCTTTTTTTGATAAAGATGAATTTAAAAATCCCGCTTCAATTCCCTTGCTTCTTAGTGCATCAACCTGATCTTTCATAAGAGCAATTAAAGGAGAAATAACGATGGTGGTCCCCTCAAAAACTAATGCTGGTATTTGGAAGCATAAAGATTTTCCCGCACCTGTAGGCATTAAGACTAAATTATCATTTCCAGCAATGACTGATTCGATAACTTGTTTTTGATTTCCTCGAAAATTATTATGGTGAAAAATCTTTTGAAGAATAGAAGTAATCTCTTCTGTTAAAGAGTTTTGTATTTCTTTGACGCTACCTTCTGTCTCTAGATAATTCATGACAACTATTCTAAGTGTATTCTTTTGAATAGACTAGATTCTGATTTTTTTTAACATTCTGATACGAAAACCTATTAAACATGTTTTTTAATTTTTTTATTAATAGTATCTGTTCTTTTAGCTTCTCAAATAAGCATTTAATTCTTACTTGAATCAAATTGAAAACATTTCGATTAGAAAGTATATAAGGATTAATCACACATCACGTTAAAAATAAGATTTTCAAATAGTTATTAGGCGGAAGTAATTCTCCAATAATTCAAATATTAATGTGTTGCTCTCATTGACTCGATGCGGTGCTGGTGAATGTTGTATATTGTTAGAGTATATTCTACAAACCGCATACTTTCTTCATATTAATTTTGTTACTTCTTGCTCAGTATTACATAAATAAGGGGTAAGTATGTCAGCGATTAAATTTATTTTTCTCACATGTTTGATGTTTAGCTTTACTGCATTATCGCAAAAAAAGAAAATGTCTTTTGCAGAGGTTAAGAAAATTGAAAAGAAACCTGAGAGTTATTTCTCTGATGAAGTTATCATGCAAGATCTATTTCCAAAATTAGGAAATTATTTTTTTAAAAATAAAGATAAGGATCTAGATTATTTCTCAGTAAAAAACTTTATCATGTACTACCAAAAGCAAAGCCCTGATGATCGGAAAGTTTTAAAATTCGAAATGAATTTAATTAAAAATAATGATGAAATGTCTGATCACTCCTTCGAGGTTGAAGATGGACAGTTTATTGTTTTTAAAAAAGGAACAAAAGCGAGGTTTTATAATGTTATCCTACTCGCGGATTACTTTTTAGATAACAATATTCCTCTTGATGAGATGTTTCGAAAACAGCACAAATTATTTAAAGACCCTGAGTTTAAGCTTATCGCCCTATCCCAGTTTCATTGGCAGATTAAGGCCGGTCCTTATATTGCTTCAATTCGTGATCGAGTAAATACTGAGCGTGAGAGAAGGAGAAAAGAACAAAAAGAATTGCTGACGTTCAAAGAAGAATTTATAAAGAATCGTCAAAATGAAAATGATGAAAAAATTGTTACTGAAAATAAAACCTCTAATATTAATAATGTTGTAAGGCCAGAGCATGTTCTTTTAACAACTGAATGTATCGATAATAGTATCATTTTAGAAAATGAAGAGGTGCAAAAGCTATTGTCGGCGGATCAAATTCTTTTGGGAACATTAAAAAATATCGAGGAGAGTTTTTATTCTGTTTCTCAAAAACAATCAAATGAAATTACTTCCTCCGTTGTAAAAAGAAGGTCAGTGCAATTTCCTGAAATTAAATCAACTCAAAAATTAATTATTGAAACAGCAGATTTAAATGAAAATGATCAAATTCTTGTGAAGTTTTACTCGAAGAATTCTATCGTTAAAGAAGAAATAATTAGTTCTCAAGGCTCTACTGAGTACGATCTTCATTTAAGAATTGGAGGAGAAATTGAATCAAAAGAAGCCTATTCGCGAATTGAGTTAATTTGGCAAAAAAGTAATCGTGAGGTGAGTGAAAGCCCTGAGATTAAATCAACTTTGGTCTATACAACTTTATTGGAAGAGTTGGAAATCAATTCCGATCCAAGTTCTGCGGAAGTTAATAAGGCCTGGTCTGAGTTTGATGCAAAAATTAAGAAGCATAGTGGTTCAGATCTGGTTATTAGTATGGATCTTAAAAATGCCATGTCAAAAATTGCAAGCAAGTTAGACTTCTATAATAAAAATGTTTTATCAGACCTGGGTGATCTAAAAGGAAATAAACTGAGTGAAAGTTATTTATGTGAAAATAAAAAAGTCATCAATAAGGTTAAACTTTGTTTTCTTCCCATGGCAAATGATCGATACAACGCCATGTTTAGTAAGTTTAAATCATTAATGAGAGGTTATGGTTTTCAGGTGAAAGAACTTAACAGCAGTCATCTTCACGGAAGCGAGGGGCTTGCTCCTCACATTAAGGACTGTTCTCAATTATGGATCGTACTTTATGATAAAACTGATTATGGTAATAGTTCTCGAGATATTTCAGAAGAAAATATTAAGGACGTGGTGGACTTTGCCAAAACTGGAAGAGGCTTAATGCTTTGGGGAGATAACAGTGGTAGAGTCGATTATTATAATTATTTTAGTGGCAGTAAAACGTACGAGAACATGCCGGCCAATCGATTTCTTAAGCACTTAACAGGTGAAAATGTGGTGACGACTGATTATGGTAATCGTGCCCAGATCAATGTGGATGTAAATCACAGACGTCATCAAAATGGTCATTTGAAAAATCCAATTCTTTTTGGATTAGATAAAGTATATGAAGGGCATACAATATCAGCGATCAATAAAGAATTCGAAAAGAAAATGAATCCTAAAATGTATACGCCTATAATTCGCTCTCCTACCGATAAAACTATTGTTTCACTTTCAGCAGAGAATAAGTGTAAGTCTCGATGGGTCTTTGATGGTGCCTTCACTCGTGGTATTGATCAAAATATTGATATTAAGAGCACTCGAAAATACTTAATTAATATTGCCTGTTACTTAACGCATTTTGATTTATTTTATGAAGAGTTTATAAATTAAAACCTAAGTTGTTTTAACTTATAAACTCCATCTGGTTTCATTTCTTATAGTATCGCCTAGATTAAGCATTCAAATGTTGCCTTGAGTGTTACATCACCTGGGCAACCTCCACTGTGAGGAGAGTTCTCTGCATGAACTTTTAATTCAATTTCCTTTGGGTCGAGGTTAAAGTTCAATTGACCACTCTCATCTTCGCACCAGGCTTTGGCCCTTGTTTTTACCTCGATAATGCTTCCACTCATGGCATCTAATGTGTTTTGGAAACAAGCATAACCTTTTACTTCAAATGATTTTGTGATGACCTCATTTGAAAATCCAATATTTAAGAATGCACTCATCGTTAAAAATAATAATAGTTTCTTCATGTTATTCCCTTAGCTCAGTGATTTTGAAGTTTCTTAACTTCTCTCCAGGTGATTATGGAGCTTTAAAGGCAATCAGGGAAATAAGGAGTATTTATATTTATTATAAAAATTATTTATGGCATATAAATGTTTGATATTACACATCTTTTTGCATCCACTAAAAATATTTACCCTTTCGGTTTGTGTCGTTAAAATCATATATAATTTTATTTAATCAATATCATTTAAAGATTACCGTCTTACTGGAGGAAAAATGTCTAAAATTGTCTTAGCTAATTGTTTACTTTTTTTATTTACTTCATGTGGAGTGAAATCAACTGGTCCAGGGGAGAATGGAACCATTCCAACCACTGAAAGTTCTAGCTCCTCTCCCTTGCCATCAGTTTCTGCTAGCTGTGATGGCTCATCATGTATGTAATTAATAAAAAAAAGGAATAATAATGAAATTTATTTTAGCATTCTCATTTTTTACTTTTCTTTTCTTCGGCTCTTCTATTGAAGAAAAAAGATTTTCTTCTACGAAATTTAGAAAAATTATTCGAAGTATTAAAGCAACCGCTGCAACCAATTTAGATCCAAGCTCACTAGATATGAGCGTGGCATCGGGTAGGACAGACTTTGTTCGGTTTTTATACTTTTTGGTTAATGGACCAAGCTCTGAATACACAATCTCTGGCCCTGAGGACGGGTATGTTGGTTTAATTAATGAATTAACAGGTGTTGATGCCTTAGGCGGTGGGCTACAGTCTGGGGGAATTGAAACTTGTAGTGATATTCCACTGTCAGGAAGTGTTACAATGAGTGATTCTGATGGGACATATATTATGAGCTTTAGTGCTGGTGACAAGACAATTCCTAGTCACTTTGGATCAGATGCTAGTGAAACTTATGATAAAAAAGTTTCTGTATCACTTGATGGGACAGACTTCATGGCCGCTCAATTTAAATGTAGTGCAGCTTCCTCTACAGTTACAGGCTATATTCGAATGGATATATCTGATGAGAATTTAGCATTTGAAACTTATTACCAACAAAACGAATCGACAGATGCAGTTTATGTGGATTTCTTTTCATCAAAGTCCACGGGTGACTCAGAAAAAATGGGAGTAAGATTTGAAACCAGTGATGGTGATACTTTTAAATTATGGTTGGTAAGATCTGTAACCAGTAATGGAAATGTTGCTCTGATAGCAGTTACCGGAAATAAAACCTTAGGTCTTTCAAAGTTAAATATGCTTTTAGATGATACAACAAATGGGCCTAGCAACTCTACTGATATTACATCAATTTCCACTGGTACTAGTGGAACTCAGAGTACATTTGTGGAATGTCTGGATATGAGTACAAATAGTACGTCTAGCTCTTGCACTTCAAATGGGATATCGATTACTTCACCTGGAACATGGAATCTAGGTTCTGGAGCAAATGATTTTAACTTACAAGATGTTGCCGCATTAAGCTTAACATCGATTTAAGTAGTTTATATAAATAGTTTTTGATTGATAATTTGATAGGTGGAATATTTCTTTTTAATTAACTAGAGATGCTAATTACATAGTAAGATTCCACCTTTTTTTTTATAAACTAAATTGATAATTATCTTTAAGTAGTCCTTTAACATCCGCAATATCACACTTTTCAATCATGGAAACTTCCAGATGAAAGTTCTCGATTTTTTTCTTGTAACCAATTTTCTCAAAGCTAGTTAGAGTCTGCTTTGACAATTCTTTAATATCCGCTAAAAGAGTGCTGAGGCCATCACTGGGGACTTCCCATTTCTCCTTCTCTGCATTTTTCTTTTTATCACTGTTTTTGTATCTCTTAAGAATGTCTTTCAATTGATCTTTTTGCACAATAAAGCGAAATTTACTGCGATCTTTTAAGGAGATATAGTGTTTTAATTTCTTTTCATGACTAATCAGTTCATAGTAGTAGTCATTAGTATTGACAGATAGAGATGTTATTCCAATGAAGGTATTAACACCAATGCTTTCAGAAATAACTGTTTTCTTTTCCAACTTCTTAGAGTCTGAAATGATTTTTTGGATTTCATCATCTGAAAATTTGGGTTGAGCCTTTTTAGGGGCAGTCTCTTTCGAAGTGCTACTTGCTGCCTTTTTTGATTTGCTATTTTTCTTCAAAACATCTTTCCTTTCTTTTTTCTTACTATGAGGGTTAATTATTTATAGTCACCAATGTAGGTTGAAAAGACTCTGTTCGAACTCCAAGCGAGAATTTTTGATTTAATTCCCTCATCAAGAAGTTCTAAGAGATGATTTAATGAATCACCTTCAATTTCTTTCGTTGAGAACTGTAAATCTTGGCAATTTATTTCGATCGAGCCGTTTAGCATCGTTTTATTTTTTGTTTTGATATTAAGAACAATCCTTGAGTTTTTTGGTACAAGCTCTTGTAGCTGTTTTAGCTGGTTTTTTACTTTTAGTAACTCTAATTCATTTAACTGAATGGTTTCTTCAAAATTGGTGGTTATAAATCTTGCTATATCTTTCATGGTAATCCTTCATTTATATCATATTTATGCTTCATTAGAGAAATAAATTTTCATTTCTCCTTTTTCTGAATCAAAGGATGATTTTTTCCACAAAGAATTCATTCCCTTTAAGAGCTCATTAACGTATTCACCATTTGCAATCAAATAGGTCTTATTGCTTTTGGCTATATGTGCCAGACTTAGTAGTAATTGATGTATATCCTCTTTTTCGCCAAAGTCATAGATAAAATAAATTTCAGCTTGTGGTAAATCAAAGTCTGCACTAAGAACGTTTGCTTTAATGAGAGAACAATTATTCATATCATGCTTATCAAAAACTCGATTTCCTTCATTAACTCTTTCCTTAACCACTTCATAACCAATGAATTCTGCGTTCGGGAAAAAAGCATCCACAACAAGTCCTACTCTTCCATAACCCGCCCCAACATCAATGATACGATTCACACTAATATCTTTTAAATGCATCAATGCATCATGAATTAAGGAATAAGGTGTTTGTAAGGTGAAATGGTGTAGCCCTATCCAAGCTTGGCATGAGGGAAAGTGCTTTTTTCGATTAGAATCATCTTCCACTTTATAAAAGGCACGATATTTTCTTAATAGTTTTGACTCGATTTTGAATATTTTGTAATCAAAATCCCTATCAATTTTTTGTGATAATTCATAGGGATTTGAATTTGCTGTATTGCTAAAAAAAGTTTTTGTAAACTTTGATTTGTTACATTTTATAGGTGGTGTAAAATTCAATAACGTATTTGTTGATAAGTTTTCTAACTTACCAACGCCTGTTATCTCTTCTAGAACGGTCATCAGTTTTTTCTTTAGCTTCATTAACAACCATTGCTCTATCTAAGTGAAATGTTCCATTTAATTCTTCTTGAGCTTTTAAAGCATCATCACCGTTACCCATTTCAATGAAAGCGAAACCTTTTGAGCGGCCAGTGTCTCTATCTTTGATTAACTTAACAGAAACAACTTGTCCTTTGTCTGCAAATAGTTGCTCTAGGTCACCCTCTGCCATGTCAAAGGATAAATTTCCTACATACAATTTATTATTCATGAGATTCTCCATACTCTTACGAGCGTAGTTAACTAGAATAAGACGAGAATAAGAAGCCTCATTTCTAGCGTATTAATTGATAAAGTTAATAGAATTAAAATAGGTAGGGACTTACTGAGAACTAACTAAAGAAATACCATTGGTGGCATTGTAGCACATTTGGTGACTATTTCAATCGTTTATTTAAAATGGGTAATATCCGAGAAGAGTTAATTCAGGTAGTTGTATTTTAAGAATCAATGGTTAAGAAGTTAGATTTATATCGTTTTTCTCACTTGCAGTACACCTTTTATATTTTTAAGTCTGATGAGATTCCTGTTAATATTTTAATCACGTTTGTTAATATTTGCGGGCATTCTTCTTCGATTTCGTCCTCCAGTCGCATTCTCAACTCCAGAGTGCTCTGGGTCCCATTCTATATTTTCTAGAATAATTGGACGAGTACTGAAGCCGATTATGGCACCGATGCCTAAGAAGTTATTCCACTTTAATTTACCTTTAAAGCTACTATTAGAGATTTTAGCCGTTGATTTTATTCTCCATGTTTCGGCCACTAGTCCACCTACATAGTGTTGGGCACAAATTGTTCCTGTTGCATGAGAGTTTTCGATGGAACCTTCATCTGCAAGAATGGCCACTAGTCCTCCAACTCGATTTCCTTTTGAGCATGATGGAAGATAATCTGGATTAATGTTCATTGCTGACTCACTATTGAATAAAACTCCTTGTTCATAAACTTGCTGAACCACCCCTCCTACCTTTCCTCGGATGGAATGAATACTTCCAGATGATGCTAAGCTCGAGCACTTCCCTGCACAACTTCTAACCACTCCTCCGACAAAACCATAATCACTCGGTCCTCCTGAAGCGGTTTGTTTTAAAGATCCAGTAAAAGAAGAGGCCTTAATTTCATTCCCAGCGCGAATCGCACCAACCACCCCTGACAGATGAGCCTCGGCAATACTTAAATTTCCAGAGACGTGTACATTTTCGATCAGAGCGCCTGAATTAGCTATTGTTTGGTCCACAATTGTACTAATTCTTCGATAACCGTGAACTTCAACTTTATTAAATTTTATGTTTTTAATTGTTCCACCATCAAGGTTCATAATAAATGCAAAGCCTTCTTTTGCACGTCTTTGATCTTTCCAATTGAGCCCAGTTACTTCTTTGTTATCACCATCAAAAGTTCCAAAAAATTCAGGAATGGGAATCCACTGCTTTTCGGACAAGTCTATATTCTTGGATAGAATAAAGTTACTTCTGGGAAAGTGAGCAATCGATTGAAGCTGATTATAGTTTTCGATAGCGAAAGGCTTCGATTTTGATCCATCTCCTATTGCATAATTTGCTTTTTTCACTTTGCTAATATCATAGAGCTCTGGATAGGATTCATATGGATTTTTCTTAATGGCATGTCTTCTTGAATTTCTCGAATTTTTCGGCATCCGATCATGAGAAATTATTTTCCCTAAATGATGTAGGTCTTTTTTTAATGTAGAAATTTTAATTTCAAGTAATTTTACATTTTCGGATTTGGTATACACTTTATCTGAGTCAGCTGCCTTTGTTATTTCTTTAACTTTTAATTTGGTGTGCTGAATCTTTAAATCTCTTATTTGTTTTTTTATTTCTACTGCCTTGGACTTTATTCTATTTAAATCTTCTTTTTGGTCAATTGCGATTGAGGTGTTTATTGAGATTATACCTAGAATAAAAAGAGAAAAGAGAAAGTTTGGAGATGAATATCTTTTCATAAAACTACCTTTGTTGTTAAGTTCTTATTCGGTTGAACTAGAAAGAAACTTGAGCTTGCCTCTCGGGAATTTGAGTGTGTTTCTTCTTTGGCTTATCCAAGGTTAACTTTAGGCATTTGTGCTAACCTTTAATCTTGTAACCACTTCATTATAGATAGTTTTATTGAGTAAGGTAATTTTTTAACTTCAGGGCTAAGGTTTATGATTTCTTTTATTTTATAAAAAGGCACCATATAAGTTAATTCCTGCCAAATAAGATAACTTTCATTTGTTCTCCATGTGGCCAAGACTTTACTATTTCTGGTCATAGGACCTTTGGGAACTTTCCCTGTCCAAATAATACCTATAAACTCACCAGTTTTACGATTTATGACTAGAGCTCCCGAATCACCATGACTAGTATCACATCCAATTGATACGGACCAAACTTTATAGGAGACCGGATTGACTTGATCTGGATCTTTTATTTTTTTGACAAAATTTGCTGGAGAAAAAATCCGGCAATCATTATCATAGGCAATGCTTAGACCTCGAAAAGAATTTCGATGGATTCCATATCCTAATACTAACAACTCTTGTTCGAATTCGAATTGCCATTGATATTTGTTTTTTGCTGCTAACTCGACCATTATCTTCTCTTCTTCCGGTTCACTAAAACTCACCTCAATTAAGGAAGTTTCTATTTCATCAATAGTGAAAATGAGATTTTTACTTTTGCCCCAAATGATAGAGTATTCTTCAGAGGGAGATGGAGTATTAGTAAATCGAATATACTGTCCTATACAAAAAACTGGCTTTGAACAAACGTGATGGTTGGTAATCGCAAGGTGGATACCATTAAACTTACCTAGATAAGTAATCGTACCACCATTGTATCGCCCAATAACTTGGATAAGGCTCAAATGCTGACTTCCAAAATGACCAATAACATTTTTTGGTAAATCAACTCTTTCTCTGCTCCAAGCATCTCCTATTTGGTAATTTGGACTTTGGGCTATTAGGTTGTTAAAAATGATAAAAAAAAAGAGAATGATTTGCTTCATTCTCTTTTCTTATAATATAGAAAAATCTTTGTCAGTTCAGAATTAGAAAATACTACATTTTCTTTTTCTCACCTTCACAGTCATGAGTATGACCTTCGACTTGATGATGAAGATGTCCATCATGCTTGTAATCAGTATGATCGCCATGCTTAACTGCTTCATGCCCACATCCATCTTTGTGAACATGCTTGTGTCCTTCATGATGTTTGTGATGGTGTCCATGATGACCATGAGACTTATGAGCGTTATGTGAGTTTTCTTCTTGATGCTTATGCGCTTCAGCCTTGCCAGTCATTTCTTTCTTTTTTTCGGCTTTAGAACCGCTGGCGAATGAGCTTAATGATAGAGTAAGCACAAAACTTAAAATTAAATATTTCATAGAACCCCCGTTAAATTCAATTAGTGAGAATTACCAATTGGTGTTAATTAATGAGAGAGAGGCTAATGAAAGAAGCCACAAAAGTAAATCAGTTTTTGTCTTCGGTAAAAAATTGTCCTGAAAAATGTCTTAAATGTTAAAATTTACATTCTGTTTTTGAAATATTCTATTTAGTAGATCTCCGCAGTTAAACACCTCTAGGCTTTAATAATATTGAATTCATTTTA
>JAOHMI010000033.1 GCA_028101965.1 Bacteriovoracaceae bacterium | reverse complement strand
TGCACCCTCTGGAACCGCTATAAGTATGGAAAAATGGCTTAAAGAAGGTGCGGGTGAAACTATTCAGAGCTCAAATGTGGAAATAACATCAGAGCGAACAGGCGATATAGTCGGTATACACAACTGTGTATTTGAATCTGAACAGGAAAAGCTAACACTCACTCATGAAGCAAAAAATCGTGGTATTTTTGCTAAAGGTGCTTTGTGGAGTGCTAATATCATCGCCACAAAGACTGATCTAGACTATGGTTTTCACCATTTTTCACAGGTGATTCAAAAATATGTAAAATTGACTTAGAATTTCAAGGAGGACACCCTATGACTATTGAAAACTTAAATAATACCAAACTTTGGACAGCACTTATCACCCCTTTTAACCCTGACTTTACTGTGGATTTCGATTCCTTTAAAAAAGTCATTGATAATAACGAGTCAGCTGGTAACGGACACTTAGTTTTAGGATCAACCGGAGAAGCTCTCAATATATCAAAAGAAAATAAACAAAAAATAATTGAATATGTTTTTTCACTTAATTTGAAAAACCCAATTATGATTGGAGTTGGTGGTCATGACTTAGAAGAAACTCTGAACTGGATTAATTTTTTAAATAATTTTGATCAAGCTGGATGTTATCTTTTAGTTACTCCCCTTTATGCAAAACCTGGTAAAGAAGGACAGACTAATTGGTTCAAAACTTTAATGGATCGAGCGGAAAAGCCATGTATGCTTTATAACGTACCGGGAAGAACTGCTTGTGAATTAAATCTCCAAACAGTAAGAGAGCTTAAAAACCACCCAAGATACTGGGCAATAAAAGAAGCTAGTGGTTCCGTTGAAAAGTTTAAACAATATTTAGAAGCAAGTGACAATAAACCCGTCTTTTGTGGTGACGATGGCCTTATGAATGACTTCGCCGCAGCTGGAGCAAGTGGCCTTATTTCAGTCGCCGGTAATTGCTGGCCCTCTGAAACTCATGCCTATGCGAATGCCTGTCTCGATCAAAGTTTAGATAATATTGGGCTTTGGAAAGAAGCTAGCGGATCATTATTTTTTGCTTCAAATCCTGTTCCAGCTAAATTTCTTTTATATAAAGAAGGGACTATTTCACATCCAACGGTGCTTCCCCCATTAAGTCAAAATGATATGACAAACTTAGAAAAAGTTTTGGAATATTCAACTCGAATCAAGCAATGGAATAAATAACAATATTTTCTGATTAGGACTATTATGAACTATGAAACAATTTTGAATCAACTGGAAACTGGTGAAGTGCGGGCCATCATGAATGATAATGGTAAGTGGGTTGCAAATACTGAAGTTAAAAAAGCAATTTTGGAATCCTTTAAAGAGGGAAAACTTAAAGAATTTAACGATGAAGCTTTCCCTGGATTTGTCGATAAACATACTTTAACTCCACGAAAATTTACTCCAGAAAATAAAGTAAGAATGGTTCCTGGCGGATCATCTGTACGCCGAGGATCTTATGTTGCCCCTGGTGTAATTATTATGCCTCCAGCTTATATAAACGTAGGAGCTTATGTTGATGAGGGTTCCATGGTTGATTCTCATGCTTTAGTTGGCTCATGCGCCCAGATAGGAAAAAATGTTCATCTTTCAGCAGGTGTGCAAATCGGTGGTGTTTTAGAACCCATTGGATTAAACCCAGTTATCATTGATGATGATAGTTTTGTTGGAGCAGGAGCGGTAATAGTTGAGGGTGTTTATGTTGGGAAAAAAACTGTTATTGCCCCAGGAGTAATCCTTTCTAAAGGAACTCCTGTCTATGATTGTGTTAATGAAAAAACCTTTATGGCAATAGACGGGATTCCTGATAATGCCGTCGTAGTTCCAGGCTCTCGCCCGGTTAACCAGAAGCTTGCTTGGGCCAATGAACAAAAATTAAATCTCAATTGTGCGATTATTATAAAATATCGTGATGAAAAAACTGATCAAGCTCTCGAATTAGAACAATTTTTGCGTTAGAATTTTCTTATGAAAGAAATTTTAAAGAACAATCTCGAGCATGTTCAAAATTCAATTAACCGTTTTGATGCTCCCTTCTTTTTTTATGATTTAAATTACTTCGAAAATCATTTAAAAACCCTTCGTTTTGAAGAGTCAGATGGAATCAAAATGTGGTATGCCTGTAAGGCTAACCCGATTTCCTCAGTGCTTAAAATTTTAAGAAATAATAACTTTGGCATCGATATCGCCAGTCTTGGAGAACTTCATCAAGTTTTGAATAATGGGATTCCAGGTAAACATCTTATTGCCACTGGCCCTGCTAAGAGCAAAGACTACTTTCTCGAATTAATAAAACAAGGTTTAAGAACTTTTGTCCTGGAAAGTGTCAATCAGCTAAAATGGCTAAATGAATGTGCCATCGAAAGAAATGTTGAAGTGAAAGGCTTACTACGCATTCAAATTGAATGGGAATCAGGTGAGTCTGTTTTAGGGGGAAATTCAATTACCCCTTTTGGATTAGATCCTGATGAATGGATTAAAGGTGAAATCAATCAATATAAACATGTGCAAATAATTGGTGCCCATTGTTTTCAATGGGGCAATATTTTAAAGAATCAAGAACTTGTTAGCATTTGGAAAGATTCCATCAATCAGGCAAAATCACTATTTGAAGAATTAAAAATCCCATTAAAGATCATGGATTTAGGTGGAGGTCTTGGTATCCCCTATCATGGGACCAGTGGTGAAATAGATTTTCAATCTCTTAAAGGTGAATTAATCAACTTAAGAAATAAGCATAATCTAAAAGAGATTTGGCTAGAACTTGGTCGCTACGCCATTGGCCCTTCAGGTTTTTACTGCACAAAAATTATTGATATAAAAACAGTTCGAGGAAAAAAACTCATTGTGACAGATGGTGGAATAAATCATATTGCTCGTCCTGCCTTAACTAAGCAGTATTTTGAATGTGAGGTCGTAAATGAAATGCAATCCAATCAAAAATATAACTTCCAAGTTCATGGACCATTGTGTACATCCTTAGATTACTTAGGCTCCTTCGACTTCCCCTCCACAACTAAAATTGGGGATTGGTTGTGCTTTTTTAATACAGGCGCTTATGGCCATACAGAAGCAATGCCTTATTTCCTAGCCCATCCTCTCGCCGGTGAAGTTATTCTTTATCGAGATGATTTAATGATGCCTCGAGTACCTAAAAACTCTTTTGAATGGATGATCTAAATGAAAAATATCTGGAAACAAAAAAAAATTAAAGTTAAGGAATTACCCAGCGGTGATACTTTAAATATCAATGTAATTTCAGTTTCAGGACATCCTGGTCCTCATATTTATTTGCAAGCTGGAATCCATGGAGCAGAAGTTCAAGGAAATGCTCTTATCATTCAATTAATAGATTTTTTAAAAAGCTATAAGGCAACCATTAACGGAACAATCACTATGGTTCCTTTGGCCAATCCAAATGGAACTAATAATAAAAATAATACTTATACAAATGGCCGCTTTAACGCTAATACAGGAGACAATTGGAATCGAAACTTTATTGATCTAGTTACTTTAAAAAGAGCAAGCTTTGAAAAATTTTGCCACAAAAATAAGCAAACCGAAAATAAAGTCCTATTTACTCATTTCAAAAAATGGCTCAAGCAAACTTTGATTAAAATTGAAAAAGAGCTAAAAGATAAAAATCAAATTCATGAGAACAATGAAATTAACTTAATTTTGCAAAAACTGGCCATAGAAGCTGATGGAGTACTCGATCTTCACACCGGACCTATTGCGACATACTATTTATATACACCTGAGTATGCTAAAGAAGTTTCAAAGTACCTTAAATTTGAAAATACTTTGGTTATTCCTCATTATTTTGCCGGTGCCTTTGATGAAGTTACTTTTCATCCTTATACTGAATTAAAAAAATATTTCTTCAGCGAATTTGGACGTGATTTAACCCTCCCTTTTGAATCCTTTACCCTTGAGCTGGGCTCTGAAGAAGCCTTTGACCTAGAGAGTGGTAAAAGAGACGTTGCACGTATTCTTCCCTATTTAAAATATAAAGGTGTTTTCCCAAGCAATATGAGAATAAAACCATCTCCAATAAAAAACCAAACCATACCTCTGGAGAACTTTAAGACGATTTATTCAAAGCAATCAGGATTGTTTCATTTTGATATAAAGCCAGGAGAGACTTTTAAAAAAGGTGATGTTATTGGACGATACTTTAATGCACAAAAAATTAAAATAAAAAATAATAAAATTGATCATCTGGGGATTGAAGAATTAAAAGCAGACTATAGTGGAAAAGTGATAAATATATTTCCTTCTGCTGTCGTACCTCAAGGATGTGAATTACTGCAAGTATTTAAATATTAATCAGCTTGAACTTGTACTTCTGTTTGAATACCATCTATAAAATTAGCTTGAATTGTAGAACCATCAATTAACATATTCGGGTCAGTGATAGTGATTGAACTATTATTTGCATTAAAAGTAAATTGATTTTGAGTTAGTTTAACACCATTCACCCTCACCTCTAAACTTGAGTACTGACTGGGAACACTCGTTAAAACAAATGTTGATTGAAGTGAAGTAGCAGTATTGGCCACATCATTTAATAAATCTGAAAAGTTATTTCTAATATCGAAACCTGTTCCATTTGCCATATTTGCAAGTATTCCATTTTGATTGCACTGCTCTAGGCTATCATTTCTATAACCAGAGGTGGAGTTACCATTATTATCGATATAACAAAGTGGTAAGTAGACCGTAAAAAATTCAATTTTACTTGGAGTTATAAAACTATAAAAAGAATTTATCATAGTAGTCATATTATTAGTCGCACTGACTCTAATCGTACCACTATCGCCAAATTGATAAGCTGTTTCATCACTCACAAATAGCATAACCACATTGTCATCATTTCCAATAACCAAGTTAGGAGCCTGAGTATATTTTTCTAAAATAGCCTTTCCCATTATTAGAGGAGCTTCATCACCACAATTTACGCTATTACCATTATAAGTCCCGTTATTCTTAAATGCATGATTTGCATCTCCGCAAATACCAATGTTAACGGCATCACCAAAATCATTCATGAAAGCACTTGGGTTGCTATTATAAGAAGCACGAGTTAACTCATTCATACCGTGAGTTAATTGTCCTTTATAGGCCAAACTAGTTGTTGTAACTAGCATATGAAAGTCATTATTTGAGCTAATTAAGTTTTGCACAAATCCATTTAGACTAGCTTCTAAGTTAGTTTGTTCGTCAGACATTGAATCTGAGTTATCGATAACAAAGACAAATTTAGTACTTGTTTGATTTAATGTTTTTTGATTAAAGTTTTCAATATAGTCACTCAGTTCATATTGACCTGAACCTCCACCATTATCACCACCATCACTTCCATCTCCACTTCCATTTAAATCTCCTCCAGGTAAATCACCGACAGAGTCTGCTCCCAACTCTTCGCCTTGGGCATCTATCGCTCTTACAGCGGTATCTTTAGTATCGTTACATCCAATCAGGATAAAACTAAGGAGTAAAAATGGAATTAAAACTTTTTGCGTTCTCATAGGTCTATTTTAAGTGAAGTCGAAAGAATTCTCCTAAGTATATTCAAGTTTTGATTAAAAGCGCAGCAAATACAACTGATTATAAAAAAGCTTGACTTGCATTAAAATTCTAAAGTTGCCAACTATTGTTATCGATTCAAGTGATTCTTAAGTAAAATTAGTAGTGTGAGAATAAACGGTATTTAGATCGTCTATTAATGAATTAAAGTTAAATTAATTAATGAAGTTTTCCACAAAATCACATGAAGGGTTTTCCCGAATTTCCTGGGGTGATCCTTCCTGTTGAATAATTCCTTCATTTAAAACGACAATTTTATCTGACATGGTAAACGCTTCAATTTGATCATGAGTGACATAGACGGCAGTAAACTTTTTCTCTTGCTGAATTGCACGAATATCTTCTCGCATCTTATCTCGCAGTTTTGCATCTAAATTTGATAGGGGTTCATCCAGTAGGACGATCCCTGGGCTATAGACCAGCCCTCTGGCAAGTGCCACTCTTTGTTGCTGCCCACCGGACAGTTGGTTAGGCATTCGCTTTTCCAGTCCGGTTAATTCAACGGTTTTAATTATTTCATCAACCTTGTCTTGGATTTCACTTTTAGCCGCTTTTTTTATTTTTAAGGGAAAAGCAATATTGTCAAAAACATTTAGATGAGGCCATATCGCATAAGACTGAAAGACCATCCCAAGATTTCTTTTTTCAACTGGAAGATCGATTGTATTTATAGAATCGTAAAAACACTCATTATCAACTTGGATTTTTCCTGAGGTCGGATTTTCTAACCCTGCCAGCATTCTCAAAATTGTAGTTTTCCCGCATCCGCTAGGCCCCAGAAAAGAGCAGAAGTGACCTTTGGGAATATGAAGAGTGAAATCCTTCACCACATGGTTCTGATCAAACTTTTTATTTATGTTTTCAAAATGCACTTCACTCATAGTTAAAACCCATATTTACCATTTGATAATTTCTTTAAGGTAAAATTTAAGATTAATATAAAGACAATGATAAAAAGAGAAAGAACTGCTGCTCCTCCTCCACTGGCATCACCGTATTCTTGTAATTGAAAAAGGAGTGTTCCCAATGTTTCCATATTAGGTCCTGTTATCAGGATTGACATGGTTAATTCACTTAGTGCTGGCATAAACACTAAAAAGACTGAAGCCATTGCCGATGCTTTAAGCATGGGAAAAGCGATTAATCTAAAAATCGAAAAGAAACTAGCTCCACAAACTTGACCAGCTTCAAATAATGAAATGTGAACTTGATTTACCGAATCCATGGATGTTTTCATGGCCAAGTGAAAATATTTACTTAGATAGCAGGCAATAAAAATTAAATATCCCATATGTAAGTTCGTTTTAAAAAAGGAACTTAAATTATAAAATAATAAAAGCATGGCAATGGCTAAAACTGTTGAAGGAACAGTAAAAGATAAAATGGGAAGAGATGTGACAAAACTCTTCTTTGAAAAGAACTTATGATAAAAATTTATGATTAAGCTTACCACCATCGCAATCATGGCCGTACAAAATGCCAAGAAAAAAGAATTTTTTAAACTGCGATAAAATTCATCAATTTCAAAGAAAAGTTTCTTTATATTTTGCAGTCCCATATTCTCCCAGGTCAAAACGCCTTGAACCTTACTTAAGGCGGATATGAGAATGGCAGATAGAGGCATCAAAAATATGATCAAAATAAATATAAAAAGAATTAGTTGGGCCGGCTTTTGCCATTTACCTAACTTATACACTGTAGGGATGACGCTTTTTCCTGAAAGCAAAGAATATTTTTTATTTCTAAGAATAAAATTGTTCGCCAGAATTACCAGAAAAGCTAAGAACAAGAGAATTAAACTCAATGTCCATGATTGAAACATTCCATTAATTGTTCCCATTTTAGTCAAAGAATAAATTTTCGTTGTAATAAGATAAATTCCTCCAGGGTTTCCAATTAATGCAGGAACACCAAAACTCGCCCAGGAAGAAAGAAGGACGAACAAAAACCCTCCCATAAAAGAAGGAAAAATTATTGGAAAAGTAATATGACGAAAAACTTGAAACCAATTAGCTCCGCAAACACGAGCTGACTCCTCAAGGCTAGGATCCATAGCTTCTAAAGCATTTAATAAACTCAAAAGCAAAAATGTATACAAGAATGCACTTTCAACCCATACCAGACCTATAAAAGTATATATATTCAACCATGAAGTTTCAAACATGCCATTGAGTACTCCATTAGTTGGGTTCGCTAAAAAGACCCAAGCGATGGCCCCGATATATGGTGGGACTAAGTAAGGTAGGAGTAAAGTCGTTCTCCATTTTGATTTATGTTTTAAATCCGTGCGCATGATAAGTAAGGACATGGGAATAGCAAAAATGCTGGATAGCAACCCAACATAAAAGGAAACTAAAAAAGTATTCTTAAAAGCTGAAAGAGTACTAGCATATTTAAAAAACCGAAAAGATTGTTCTAAGGGCTGTCCGGAAAAAGTAATTCTCTTGAGTGTTACAAAAGCGATATTTGCAAAAGGAAGAGCGCAAAGGACTATAACCATCCCGATTAAAAAATAATAAAGGATCTTTGAACTCTTCATAGTTTAATTTATTGAAACATTATTTCTGTATATTTTTCTTTTATTTCTTCCTGCTTCGTAGAGATCGTATTGATCAATTCATTGGTCCAAGGCATTGCCTTGGATAAAATTTCACTTAAATTGGGAGCACCAACTGGATTTTTGAAATTGGAAAGTGGCGAGTACATGAAGGAGTTTGTCATACTGGTTTGTCCTTCATTCTCATAAAACCAATCAATAATTTTTTTCACAGCAACTTGATTATCTTTTTTGGTAGTCATGGCCATAATATTTGCATGAGTTACCACCCCGTCTTCTGGATAAATAATTTTTAAACGAGCATCATCATTGACGAGTCTCAAAATATTTTCAAGAAGAACCCAACCAACGGGCTTTTCTTTCGATTGAATTCGTCTCAAGACTGCGCTATTTCCACCTTCCGCTAAAACATTATTTAATTTAAGGTTTTTAATATAGTCCCAACCATATTTAGCTTGCAGCATGGCCATGGTGGTAAAGTTTGTACCTGAAATCAAAGGTGAACCAGTCGTAATCTTATTTTTCCACTTTGTATCAGCTAAATCCTTAAAGTTTTTAGGTGCTTCACTTTCGGTTATCGCATCACTGTTATAACAAAGAACCATAACTGGAAGAGAGAGAGCTGAATAATACCCTTCTGCATTTTTTAAATCATTGGGAACCTTATCAAAGTATTTATGCTTATAAGGAGATAGATTTTTTTCTTTAGCCATTCGGTGATACCAAAATCGATCTGAAGAAATAAGCAAATCAGCTTGAATAGAATCATTAATAACTTCTAGATTATATTTGGATGCAATATCTTCAGAGCCTGCTTGATACCAACGAACTGTTATATTTGGAAATGCTTTTTTTAACTTTGGAGTTAATTCGTTAATGGTATCTTTATACATTGAAGTATAAACCCAGACTTCTTGATTACCTCCGGTTGTACTTGTTGAATTTTTAGAATCATTACATGAGATAAAACTCGCTATTATAAATAGATTTATAAAAATAATTTTAAAAAGATTCATCCTACACTCCAGATTGTTTTAAACAAAAAATTTACGGATTTCATAGCATATTTGACTCGTGGAGACTACATGAATAAATATAACCCCCCTAAGTACCTAATATTTTGCCTTATTAATTCGCTGAAACTATTGTTCCTTTTGATAAACATCTAATTGGAGCTTTTCAGATATGATTAAAGCAGCACTTTTAATAGTGCCCTCCGAACCGCTAGAGAATAGATGAAGTCGTGTGCCATCATGCAAAATAAAATTAATTTCAAAGCAGGTAAAATTATAATGGTCATCACCAATTTCAGCCACATCACTAAAACTTAACACTTGAATTGCTGAGAACTTAGAAAAACTATATTTTTCTTTATTTAAAACAAGGCAATTCTGACTAAAATCGAAAACTTTAATATCTGGTTTAATGATTCTAAGCAAAGATTTCCAAGCAATTAAAACTGCAAGAACGCAGAAAATCAAAGAGACTAGAATATGTCGATAATAAAAATAATGTCCTAAAAATATAAACAATGATATTAGCAGGAATCCTAGCAATCCAATAAAATAATAGACTAGAGTCGGCTTGATCTGCCATTTAAGATTATCTGAATAATTCAAACGATAAGAAATAACATTTGTCGATTTTTCAGGATTACACGGTGACCAATCCAGTCCAGGAGAATCTATTTTCATAAGACGAATATTATAACATAGAGCTTATTAAAAATAGTACTTAAACTTAGTATTAATAGTATTATTATTAAAGTCATCAGACTCCACCACATTATAACTTAAGCCTAGAGAGATATTTCGAGTAAAGAAATAATCTCCCTGCAAATACGTTCTCGTATAGAGATAGGAATCATCTTCACTTTCACTATAATTTGATTCAAAATTTTGTTGAACTGAAACGATGTCATGCCCAAATGAAAAAGCAAATTGATTTATTGTATAAAAATAATAATTTACTGTAGGCCCAAAACCTGTACTTGATGATTTTGTATCAAACTCAGGATCTTCGTAAGATGAATATGTAAGAATAACTCCTAGGGATAAAAAGTCAGCCACAAAATATCGATAGGTTGAATCTAAATAAAAATTTGAGGAATCGTCTGGATAAGATGTATTAGATAGACTAATTCCTGCTTCAATCGTTTTTTCCTGTAATGAAACATCAGCTTTATCGGCTCCCTTAACTTTTGCGCTAGAAGTAGTCATATCTTTCGCCAAGGATTGAAAGCTAAAGGCTAAAGTAAATAGTATAATCAAATTCAAATAATGCATTGAGATCCCTTTTAATATTAAATTATTAAAAGAGTACATCCTGAATTAGTGGTGAAATGTCAATAAAAGTTAATTTGAATCAAAATAGATCTGAATTCAAGTTCATGAAAAATAATTCTATTCTTTATAAATGGATATAACAAGTTTCAGCAAAGACTCTGCTGGCTTATATTTTTTCTTTACTCTCGCAGCAGTAAGCCGAAGCTTCCAATTCCCTGGGAAAGCAAACCGCTAGATTTTGAGAGAAAACCACTGTATTAAATTTTTGGTTTATTAAATTTTCAGTTAAGTACTTCGCCGCCTTTAAGCAATCTTTTTTATTTTCATTTAAATTAATCTTATTACCTGGAGTTAATTTTGAGACATGCATTTTTTGACAGTTGGATGGTATTTTTAATTTCGTAACAAAATATTGAGCTTGATTTTTATAGCGACTGCAGTTTTTTAATAAACTCTTAGTGGCCATAATGTTTCCTGCTAAAAGATGAACAAAGGATCCATACTTATTAAAGTTGCACAAGAAGAACTCATCATAGTTTTTTACTTTATCAAAATCTTCTTGAGTATAGGTTTTTAAACATTCAGCATGTGCAAGATTCGATACTATGAATATTAACAAATAATAAATAGATCTCATTTTTAACCCTTAAATATTAATACTTCTCTATAAGTATAAGATATCACGCTGATTAAAGTTTAAACACCTGAAATAATGATTTCAAGTCATAATGAATTAAATTTAAAAAGAACATAAAATTAAAACAAATGAAACTGATAATTTTAGCCTTAAATTTAACAATCCTAAGTAGTCTTTATGCCGGAAATGGTACTGGCTTAAATAATTTTGACCAAGATTCAAGTGAGAATATTTTTGATCAAATCCAAAAATTTGAATGTGGCTTTAGTAACGAACATGAGCCTGAAAAAAAATGGAAGACTAGTGATGCTTTTTTTCGCGGTTTAAAAGCAATTTTCAAAAAACATCCTAAAAGAAAAAAATATAATAAGTTTAAAAGACATAAGAGTCTTAGTCGCGATCTTATCGATTATCATGCAGGGTTTGAGAACAGTTGTGAAAATGTCACTTACCTCTTTCAAAATACCATTAAAAACTTTACTCCAAAACTAGAAAACTCCCTGACATTTAACAATCATTGCCCAAATATTCCTGATAAAGCAATAAAAGGTTCTGGTTTCTGCTGGGGCTATGCCTCCCTTGAACAAAAATTGTTGCGACTTGCGAGTTTTGATTCAAGTAAACAAGCACCTGCAACGATCAATAGCGAAGAATGGATTAGCTTTTACGAAGAAAAAATAGCCTCCGTTCTCGAAAATAACTTTACAATTATTCCAGGCTTTAAAAATCTTCGAGAATTTAGTTCAAATAAAAAAATTGAATGGATGCTAAAGAAATTTATGATTCTCACTTGGACTAATGAAGCCCACCACCCTAGTGGACTTAAAGGTTCTAAGTTTAAAGGATGGGAACTCGGAAAGAAGAAAGAATTCTTTGAACAAACAATTGAATTATTAGACTTAGGATTTACTCCCCTGGTTTTGCAAGCAAAAGGTGAAGGTAGAAAAAACTCTCATGTCTTAGTCGCTTGGGAATATTTTAGAAAAAATAAAGAAACTGTCATTTGTTTAAGAGACCCAAATAAGACTTATCTTTTTGATCGAGCATGTAGATATAAAGCCATTTTATCTGAAGATGAAGAAGATTATGAATCAACGTCATCTTTTATAATTACTCATAATCAAATGAGAGACTTTTATTGGCAATATCATAGTTTAAAGACAGCTTGTGAAGAGAATCGACTACCGGTTGAAACCATCTCGGAAATAAGAAAAAAGAGAAAATTAATAAAGAATGAGCTCGCGGATAATAAGCAAACTCTTAGGAAGAGAATCGAAGAATGGAAAAAATATAATAATGTCAATGATCTTAAAGAAAAGTTATTAAGTGATGATGCTTTTTTAGCGGATATCTATTTCGATACTTTCGCTACTACCCCAGAAGCCCATCCTGAAATATTTAAGTTTAAGAAAGAATTCATCATAAATCTCATCAAGTATTTTAACCGAGATCAGTACACTGCAGAGGGCTTGGAATATCTTGAGCTTGATCCAATGCCTACCAATGAAAATAAAATGGATGTTGTACTTTTTAGATTCCTCGGAAATGTTCGTCTAATGATTGATATCAAAAAACACTTAGAGTCTTCCTACTCTCAAACACAAAGAAAAGATGAAACAACTATTATCGGTCGTACTTATTCATTTTTATTGCTTCACTTAGGAAGCTAAATCAAACCTTTTTTCACCAAACGTCTATGCCCAAATTGGGAGTATGCGAGGTAAAAACAAGGAACAAAAATCAATGTAATTAAAGAGGCAAATAAAAGCCCATAGGCAAAGCTGGTGGCCATAGGCTTTAAAAAGGGATCTCCTCCTATGGCGTGAGCAATCGGAAGCAGTCCAACCACAGTGGTAAAGGTCGTTAAAATAACGGGTCTAAACCGCGATATCGCCGCTGTTTTAACCTGCTCTTTTATTTCATCTAATGAGCTTTCCAATTTAACTAATCGGTTCATAAATGTTACGAGAACAATCGAGTCATTAACCACAACTCCTACCAGTCCTAGCATTCCCAGCATGGCCATAAAACTAAATGGGAGTCCCAAGATAAGAAACGCGATAACAACACCAATGAAACCAAGGGGAATCGCAGACATGATAATAATTGGACGAAACATACTTTTAAGTTGGACCATTAAAATTAAAAAAATGAGAAAACTTGAACCAATCAAGGCTTTAAAAAATGACTGCATCGAATCGTTTGAATCTTCCTTTTCTCCTTTTACTTCATAAAGGACTGAAGGATATTTTTTTTGCAATTCTTTAATAAAAACTTCAATTTCATCATTCGCTTTAACCGGAGTAGTTTTGGTTAAATCAACTTCCCCCTCAACTCCAATGGCTTTTTTATATTGATATCGGCGTACGATAAATGAAGCTGGTGATTTCTCCATCTTACTTATCGAACCTAAAGAGATAAGCTTTCCTCGGTTATTAGGGATATGTATATTTTTAATAGTCTCAAATTCTTTTCGATACTGATCATCTAAGCGAACAATAACTTCAATATCTTCATCACTCTTGGTGATAGTTGTCGCAATTCCTCCCTCAAAATGTCTTCTTATCTCCCAAGCAATATTTATATTTGTTAATCCTAATCTTCTCGCTTCACTTTCATTGATAATAAAATTAATCTGTTCCTTACCCTCTTCAAAATCCACTTCTGAAGAAATCACACCATCTACTTGCGATATCTTATTATTTAATTCATGAGAAAACTTTTTTAAAATATTTAATTCTTCTCCCATTAATTCAATTTCAATGGCTTTTCCTCTTGGGGGCCCACCACCACCACGCTTTACTGTAATCAAATAATCTGGATCAAGTTTCTTGAACTCATTTGTCACTTCTCCTAATGAAGAAAGAATTTGCTGTAAATTTCTTTCCCTTTCATGAGAAAAAGTTAATTCCAAATTAATTTCACCATATTGAGTTCCCCCTCTAGCGGCACCTCCTCCCCTTCGAGTCTGAGCCATTACACGAGTTCTCATAGACTTAAGTTCATTCGATTCAAGTTTTTGATTAATTTTATTCTCAAGCTGCTTAAGTAAATTATTTGTTCTTTCAAAAGGAACACCAACTGGTCCTTTAATTGCGAAATTAACATTGGTAATGTCATCGGAAGGAAATAATTCAAATCTCATTTTTTTTACTATAACAAGTGAAGCAATAAATAATATAAGGAAACTAAACATTACAAACTTAGGTACGACGAAGACCCGATCTAAAGTTTTTCTATATTTTTCCGTAAGCCATACATACCATTTACCTTTTTTTTCTCCTGGCTTTTTAACAAACTCCTTTAAGTGTCCTGGTAGAATAAAATAACACTCAAACCAACTGGCCAATAAACAAAGAATGACAACTGCCGGAATGGGCCATACAAATTTCCCCATGACACCGGACATAAAAAACAGTGTTGAAAAAGAAACAATCGTGGTTAAAATTGTAGAAGAGACTGGTGCAATAGTCTCATAAGCTGCGAGTTTGGCAGATTCATCGGGACTTTTCCCATTTTCTAAATGTTGAAAATATTGTTCCGCCACAATAATGGAATCATCCACCAGCATTCCCAAAACCATAATTAAGCCAAACATCGATATTAAATTGATGGTTAACCCAATGGGTGTAAAAAAAGCGAAAGAAACTAAAAGAGCAATTGGTGCCCCTAGAGCAGTCATAATGGATGCTCGTAAATTTAGGAAAAATAAAAGGCAAATAAAAACGAGAATAAAACCTTGTAATCCATTTTGACTTAGAATACCTAATCGTCTTTTAACATAAAAAGACAAATCATTAACAATGACATATTTTAATTTTTGATTATTTTGAGAGATATACTCATTAAGATATTTTTTCACATTTCGAGATAACTTTAAAACATCAGAAGCCGTACCTGCGATAATATTGAGAAAAATTGCATGACTGCCATTAGCCCTATCAATTCGAGTATCTTCCTTTAATACACGACTAACAATAGCGATGTCTTTTACTCTAATTTGATTTCCAATATTATTAGAGCGAATAACGATATTTTCAATTTCCTCTAAGCTCTCGAACTCATTATAAGATCGAAGAAGTATTTTCCCATCTTTTAGATGCAAATTCCCTGCGGTTATATTTAATTTCCTATCTCTAATTGCATCTTCAATACTCTTTAATGAAATTTCATTATTTAAAACTTTTTGGTGATCAACTTTTATTATTATTTGTTCTTCTCTATAAGCTTCCAAGTCAACTCTCGTTACAGATGTCTTATTTTCGAGATAATCACGAATTTTCTT
Source organism: Bacteriovoracaceae bacterium (assembly GCA_028101965.1). Classification (GTDB taxonomy): domain Bacteria; phylum Bdellovibrionota; class Bacteriovoracia; order Bacteriovoracales; family Bacteriovoracaceae; genus JAOHMI01. The sequence continues at coordinate 11,301 of JAOHMI010000033.1, read as the reverse complement.
TGCTTCAACCCTTAAGTCATTTTCATTCAAACCTGTTATACCAATTTGCAGTAAACTTCTTTCTTTATTTGTAATTGATTTAACTATTGGCTTTTTAGAATCATCGGGCAGATCATCCACGAGATCTATTGCGTCTTTCACATCTTCAATAACTTCATCTGTCGAAAAACCAGATTCCACTTTCAGCGATACAATAGAGTAACCCTCTCCAGAAAGAGAATGAACTTCTTCAAGCCCGGCCACACCTCTTATTTTTCTTTCTAATTTAATTGAAATTAACTTTTCAACATCCTCCGCACTAGAGCCTTGATGGTTCACCCTGATGGTGATCCATTCAAAATCGACCACAGGAAAGACTTCCTTATTCAATGTCATAATAGACATAAAGCCTATGATAAAGATAAAGACCGTTAAGACATTTACGATCATGGGATTTTCTAAAAAATAATCGATGACCTTTTTCATTTCATTCCGATGATTACTCTTGGTATTGAGCGATTTTCTGATTGAACTTTGAGGTTAGAAAGTAATATTGACCAACCAATAACTCATACCGATTTAGTTTTTGTATAATTGAAATATTTGCAGCAATAACTTCTTCTTCTGCTTGAAGTAACTCCTCTAAATCAATTCGACCACGATTAAACTCTTTTTGCGACTCACTTAAAACTAATTTAGAAAATTTATTCCTTTCTTTACCCAATTCAATTTCCTGTTTAATAGACTCGATACGTTTAAAAATTAAATCAGCATTATTTTCAATTTCTCGCTTTATTTGAATTCCTTGAATACTTTTACGCTGAGCTTGAATTCGATTTAAACTCTCTTCAACCTTTGCGGTACTCTCTCCCAGAGGGGTTGAAAATTCTAACATGATGGTTTGCTCTTTATTTTCTCGTCCCGGAAAAGCTTCAATAACCGATTGGTCCTGACTATCCTCAATTGCATTTTGAGTTAATGAATAGGATAAATCTAAATTCGGTGCAGATTTATCAGAGAGCTGCTTAGATTTTTGATTAAGAATATTTTGCTCTAGTTGATTAATTTTTAAATCATAGTTTTGATTAATATCTTGTTTCACCACAGGAATTAAATTAATAGATTCAACATTGTAAGGAGCGATTTCACTGGTTGTGAAAGCTCTATCTAGAATATTGGACAAATTTGATAACCCTTCTAGCAAATTATTATTTGATTCCTCTAATTTCTCTTTAGCAATAGTTAAATTCATTTTGGAGCGGTAATAGTCTATACGATCCACCGTATTGTCTTTTAGTTTTCTACCTATTAGTCTCAATCGTTTTTCTTTAGTTAAAACATAATCCATATTAAGTTTTTTTAGAGTTAAGGATAATCGAGAGCGGATATATCCTTGATATAAGTTAAATAAAGTTTGCTGCTTTTCTTGTTTAATCGAAAGCTGGCTTAGATTTAATTCTTCACCTGCTATAGATAAATCCAAGCGGCGAGAGCGGCCAAAACTGTTATTCCACAAATTTTGCTTAATAATAAAGGTATTTTGAGTCTCGTATAGCTGATCATCTCCTAAAGTGGCAATTGATTGAGAGGGCCATTGAGATAAATCATAACGTATACGGGAGTGTTTCACATCTAGGTGAGTTCCATAATCGAAAGAGCGTTGAATTCCAATATCGAATGACTGGGTACGCGTTTCTCGCGCTTGGAAATCAAAAAGCGCATCAGGATTTGATTCACGAGAATAAATCGAAGTATTGAAAGACCAAGGGTAGAAACCTTCAATCAAGTTAAACTGGTACTGACTTTCAATTGTTTTTAGCTTGAGTTGCTCAATTTCATAGGAATTCTCCAAAAACTCAGAGGCAATCTTGCTATACTTAGGAAAAACAATTGTTGGCAATAAAAAGAGGGCTCCAATAATAGATACTTTTTTCATACCTCGACTATGCCATAATCGACTAATCCTGAATAGAAAAAGTGTTTGGGTTTGATTCAGTATGATAAAAATTTAACTTTTTCTTTAATATTATGCGAAATTAAGTTATATCTTTTATAGGTTAAGAATTACAGGTCATTGCTGTTAAAAACTTCGGTTTTTAAGAGAGGAAAGTCCGGACTCCATAGAGAATCGTAGCGGGTAATGCCCGCCCACCGTAAGGTGAGGACAAGTGCAACAGAAAGCAAGTACAGTTCGGCTGTAGTGAAACCAGGTAAACTCTACGAGGAGCAATCTCATGTAGGCAAGCGCTTTGATGTCTTCTCGGCAAAGCTTGCGGGTAGAGAGCTTGAGATAATTGGTAACGATTATCCTAGATGAATAGTGACCCTAGACAGAATCCGGCTTATCGTAATTCTTAGCCTTTTTTGCTACATTAAAGATCTTAAATAAAATTAAGTTTTAGGGAAATAAATGAAAAATTTTTATGCAACCACTCCAATTTATTATGTAAACTCGAAACCTCATATAGGGCACGCCTATACCTCAATTCTGGTGGATATGATTATTCGATCTTACAAACTGTATGATTATAATACTTATTTTCTGACCGGAACTGATGAGCATGGAGATAAAATTGCGAAGTCAGCAGAAGAGAATAAAGTTAGTTCACAGGAATGGGCCGATACGAACTCTCAAAAATTTAGAGATTTACTTCCTCTGCTAAAAGCTGAAAATAATGATTTTATTCGCACCACTGATGTTCGCCATATTGAAGTGGTTCAAGATATTTTACAAAAAGTCTACGATAAAGGTGATATTTACTTTGATGAGTACACAGGAAGTTACTGTTTTGGCTGTGAGCGGTTTCTAGCTGAAGATGATTTAGAGAACGGACTATGTAAGGATCATGGACGAGCACCAGAAGTGATTACAGAGAAAAATTATTTCTTCAAAATGAGCAAATATTGGAACGAATTAAAAACTTATATAGAGAGTAATGAAGAATTCGTGATCCCGCAAAACTATAGATCAGAAGTTCTAGGCTTATTAAAAATGGAGCCAACGGATCTGTGTATTTCCAGACCTAAATCTAGACTCACTTGGGGAATCACTCTACCCTTTGATGAAAACTTTGTTACTTATGTTTGGTTTGATGCCCTTATTAACTATGTTTCAGCCTTAGGAGGAGTTGAGGGCGAACTCTACCAAAATTACTGGAAAAGCGCTCATCATGTAATCGCTAAAGATATCCTTAAGCCCCATTGCATCTATTGGCAGACCATGCTGCTTTCAGCAGGCATTCCATTGCCCAAGCAAGTAGCGATTCATGGATACTGGCTTATTGATGATTCGAAAATGAGTAAATCGCAAGGACGTACTATAAATCCTCTTGAATATATTGATCAGTATGGAATCGATGCTTTAAGATATTATCTTTTAAAGGGAATGAATTTTGGACGAGATGCTAATTTTAGCCATGAGGATTTTGTCGCAACCATCAATGCGGATTTAGCCAACAATCTTGGAAACCTACTTTCTCGAACTGTCGGATTATTAGCGAAGAACTTTGACGGAAAAACAAATTCACAAGTAGTAGCTTCCAGTGATGAAGCTAAAAACTTAGTCAATTTAGGTAATGATTTAAAATCCAACTTACTAAATCATTTACAAAAAATGGATACTCATGCATATCTCTTCACTATCATGAATTTTTCCAGTGAGATAAATAAATATATTGATCACACTAAGCCGTGGGCACTGGCAAAAGATGAAACGAAAAGAGATGAGTTAGCAGAGGTTTTAAATTTATCTCTCCAAGGGATTCTTAAATGCTTTGTGGCAATTCAGTCGGCAATTCCAGAATGGGCGGGGAATGTTCTTGAGCATATTTCCATTAATACAGGAAATAATTATCAATTAAAAGAAACCATTGAAAAGAAACCTCCGGGATTTATGCGGATAGAGTAAACCTATGGCCTAGACTTCATCTCCATACACAGGTGTCCAATCAAATTGATCACAGTTTCATAGAATTCATGTAGAATAATTTAATTGCAAATTGGGGGTATGAAATGAACCAAGATGAAAATCTATTCAGTGAAGAAAATATTAAGCTTTCACTAAAGGATAAATTAAAAAAAACTTTGTCCGTTATACTCTTCTCTTCAATGGCACCGGGAATGGGAACCTATTATCTAGGTTATTTTAAAATTAGCTTTTCACTTATTCTAACTTTCTGGACCAGTTTGTTTTTATTTTATCAAAATTTTTTCTCCGAATCTTTTGAAGTCAAACTAGCACTTTATTTACTCATTATTGTAAGTACCATTCTAGGATTTATTATTTCAATTTTTATCATCTTCTCAAATAAGACTATCGTTAAAACAAAGTTTAACCGATGGTTTCAATGCATTCTAATTATTAGTATACAGACTAGCTTAATTGTATTTGCTCCTCGAAAAGATATTATCTTTAATATTCCGACAGGTTCGATGGAGCCCACTATTCAAATTGGTGAAACAATTCTAACCACGCCTAATATTAGTCAAATTAATCGGGGTGATATCGTAACATTTAAGTTACCTAAGGATCCAAGCTTAAGCTTTGTAAAAAGAGTCATTGGAATACCCGGCGATGTTATCGAAATTATAAACAAAGAGCTTTTGATTAATGGTCAAATTATTGAAAAAAAGAAGATTATAAAATCAAAAATTAAAGATCCATTTCCTTCTAATTATTATGCTAAAAAGTATAATTTTTTTGAAACAACCATAGAAAACAAAACTTTTTATATTATTGAAGATAGCAAAGCAACCCATAGTGACAATTACCCACGAACAGTTGTCCCTGAAAATAATTATTTTGTTATGGGTGATCAGCGTGATAATTCAGCCGATTCTCGAATTTGGGGATTTATCCCAAGGCAAAATATTTTCGTTAAACCAATTTATATCTTCATTAATATTTTTGATTTTAAATTTGAAAGAGCAGGAACTAGAATTCGATAAACTAATCCTCAGAGAATAACTTTATTTTTAATTCAAAGCCACTTTCCGACGAAAAGGAATATTCAAACTTCTCTTGAGTTTGATTGCCTGATCACTTTTAGAATCACCAGTGTAATACCAGCTCATACACATCCAATTATTTGTAATTGAATTATATTTATCAAAACTCATGCGATTTTCAGCATATTTATGATAGTCCTTTTCTCTATTTTCCACATCATGATAAGGAGCTTTAATATTACAATTAATTTCTTTCATGAAGTAAGAAGAAAGGTGAGTGTAAAGCTCCTTTCCCTCATCTATAATTTGATTATAAGTGGGATAATGAGGTTTAAATTTAAAATGAAGCTCATCGATTAATTCACCCAAGCGATTCTTTACTTCCGTAGGATTTTGACATCTTTGTGCCCAATCCACTTTTAACTTAAGATCAATTTCATTTTCAGAGTTCAAAATACATCTAAACTGTTTACTTAAATAAGTATAAGCAGAAAACCTCGATTTATTTCTAGTTTCAACTAAAGGATTATTATATATTCTAAATAAATGGAAATATTCCATCATATATGATTCTAAATTTATACTAGCGAGATAGAGACCTTCAAAAATTTGGGCCATAAGCTCTCGATAGTTTTTTGTATATTTCAAACTCGGATTTGTTTTAGTCCAATCATAAAAATAAAATTGATGAAAATGAAAAAATTCATGAGCAAAAATCGAGGCTAAAAAATGATCATTTAATTTAAAGATCCCTTTTTTATTCCAAGAATCAATATTCTTAAACTTTTTTTCCCAATTTGAAAGGCCGACATGGAGAATACGTGAATAATGAACGTAACTACCAAAATAAGTCCCTAGGTTATCTCCCATATAGATATAGAACTTTAATTGCTTTGTATTATAATTAGGATTTAAAAGGTTTAAAGTTTTAACAATTGATTTTTTGATTTCAGCGATGGTTCGCTTAACCAGTGCATCTTTATGAACAAGTTTTTTTTGCACCAGCATTTCAAACTTCAGATTTGTCTTTTTATTAAAAGTAAAACTTAGAGTTTTAACTTTTTCGTAATCACGATATTTTGATAAATTTAAGATAGATGATGTTCTATCCTCGGCCATGCCAGCAATAGCAAAAGACGCCATTATTGACCAGACGAGAACCCCCGACAAAATAATCCGCAAAATTGCCCCCTACTTACTCAACAAAAATAAGTTGAATAAGTTTCTATTTGATTTGTTTTTAACCGTACAACCATCTTTTCCTTAGATGATTGCGGGAACAATATTGAGAGGGAATCAATGTGACAAATAACTTTAAGCAAATGGTAAAAAATACAATAATGCAATACGGCGAGTCAGTAAGTCTTAAAGAGTATTTAACTTGTTAATAACTTTAACAGAAAAGCTCGACCATCGGGGATCGTCTAAAGATAGATAGACTAATTTTTCTGATTTTTTTATATCGTTCTCAATTTTTGTTAAAGCAACTTGGTTGGAAATTTTATATTTTGTGATACCCGATTTGAGTTTAAATAGGTTTTTAATTTGTTTTAGTTTAATCGCAGATAAATTTTTATACTGTTGTAGTTTTTTGTCTTCACTCTCGACAATAAAAGTTGGTAATTCAAACTGACCACTTAACCATTCTTTATCATTCTTTTGTTTTGCAAGAATTTTATTTTTTTGTGGATTAAAGTGAACCACACGCAGTAAATCTAATATAAAGAATTTGCTGATTTTATTTTCTTTAACTTGCTCTATAAGAAAATCCTGCTTTTGAAAACTTAAACACTGCTTCTTAAGGCAGCACTGCTCACAACGAACAAGGTTTGCTTTGCATATTTCGCGCCCTAGATCCATTAAAGATTCATTAAAATCCCTTGCCCCAATATTTGACAAAAAATTAATTCCCTCTGATGACTCTAAAAACGCTGATCTTAATTTTTTAACTGCCTCTGATCGCTTTAAGTTTTTTAGGTAAAAAAATCTTGAGAGAACACGAATAATATTTGCATCGATGGCAAGCTCTGGCCGATTTCTCCCGATCGAAATTAAAGCACTAGCGGTGTACTCTCCTACACCATGAATTCTCATTAAGTTATCTCGCTCTATGGGAAAACGATTTTTATGCTCTTGATTAATTTCTTTTGCTGCTTTTAATAAGTTCCTTGCTCTTCGATAATACCCAAGTCCTTTCCAAGAAATAACGATTTCTTCTTCTGTGGCCTGGGCTAAAGACTCTAGGGTTGGATATTGCTGTAAGAATCGGTCAAAGTGATTAAGCACCGTACCGACAGTTGTTTGCTGAAGCATAATCTCTGAAACCAAAGTAGAGTATAGAGTTCTTTTTTTCCGCCAGGGAAGAGATGAATAGTTCTGTTTAGACCATTTTAAAAGCTGTTTAAATGAATTAGTCGATGACAATAGTTCCATGAACAGAAACTACAAAAAGATCACCTAAGTGACAAGGTATTCCAATGTTAAGAAATCCTTAAATTAGAACCAAGATCGCAAACTCCGTTGATAGCGGCGCCATTCCTTAGGCGTTGTGTACTGACACTTTAGTCGAGCAATCTTTACAGGGCAATCCAATAATAAGTTACGATTATCTTCAGAACCAATATCAGATAATGGACTGAGACGATTATCAGCATCATAAACATTACATGTAGATTCATCATCTGACGAACTAACAAAAACCGTTGTCATATGATTTGGATCCCCACAGCTATTTGGATGAGGAACAGTAAAAACTTTTCCATCAATATATTTATCTAATAATCTAATCGTTGTAGGGTTTGGCTGAAATTCTGTTTGAATACGAATATTGTATCCGCTCAAGTCAAACTCAGTAGAGTACTTTCCATTATTAAATTTTCCCTTATTGATGAGATACTTATTATCATCGAAGCAAATATCATCATTGCAAAAAATAGTAGTGCTAATCTGATTCTTAATTATACTTATTTTAGGGTTTAAAACGATTCCACTGATATGATCAGTAAAAATATATCCAAATTTTATTTCTTTTCTTCTTTTATGATCATATCTTTCTTCTACTTGATTTAATTGAGGTAAATTTTCAACTTCTTTCCAATTGCTTTCAACTTTTATCCATTTATGTACTTCATCACTAAAGAATCCATAAAGATCTTTTCGCTCTCCTTCATTATTTTGAGTAAAAAACCTCATGTGGCAATCTGTTTCCCTAACGGCATAGCTCGAAAAAGAAAATAAAATAGAAATAAGAATTATAAATAATGAACTCATCAAAAAATCCTAAGAAATTGGCTTTACTAATTCTAAATCATTCTTTGATTATTTAACTTCGACTCAATCGATAATCTGACAAAAATATAAAAATTATTCAGAAGAAAGGGTTATTTGCACTTCGGCTTCAATGACTGGGCCATTGAAACAAGATCTTTCGCTAAAATGGCTTTTTCTCCCCCGATAATCTTACCTCTTCCCTGTGACGTGTTCACGAAATCTGAAAGCTCGGAACTATATTCTGCGATATCTGTGATGATAATGAGATGCTTAGCATTTGAATCACGAATATCTTTTTTCATTTTAGTTAAATTATTTAAACCATAATTAATACATAAATCGTTTAAAGCACCAAGTTGTCGCTTCGATTCAGTAAAAATATAGACACCTAACTTCTCTCTTAAAGGACAAAAATTATCGATAGCCTCAACGAACCGCTGCCGATGACATGTGGCTTTTTGTTTCATGCTCCAGTCCACTTCTCGAAAAGTAGAAGAAATATCCACCCAGACTTCTAGTTGATACTGGTCTTTCGAAAAAGTAGTCCCCTTCGCTTGACCACAAAAAACATCAAAAAATGTAGACTTCGAATCGCAAACAACTAACTCTCGATCAACTGATTTTGGTAAAGGCTGAATAAAATCGTACTCCTCACCTCTTTCTAAATAGAGATTAGAAATACGCTCTGGTGTTGTTTTATCGTTTACGTTGTTAAGGTTTAAGCTTGCATCTTTTTTATAGAGGCCAATTTGTGGATCAAAACAATAATCTCCCATTTGGACACAGGGCTTATTATATTGAACATAATAGTTTTTTTGATCTTGATTTCTATTAATCTTTTTCAAAGTTACAAGATCTTGTTTGGATAAGACCCAAAACTCAAATCGATCAGGATAAGCTAATCCATCCTTAAGAGTGAAGGTCAGTGCAATAAATATGATACTGAGTAATTTAAATCTCCAATCCACCTTGTTTAAAATATCTAAAAAGTGCATTTCCCACATCGACGATTAAGTCCCTTCCTTCCACATCAAGATTTAAAAAGTCTGTCAGGTAAGCTTTCTGTCTTGGTGAAAGTCTATTCAGTTTTTCTCTTAGAGGAGTATCCTCTTTATTTTTTGGATCATGCCCTCCAAATGGAACTGATCTTTTTTTATTTCCCACTTGAATGTTCGCAAAAACCTGCTTCTTAATTCCTTCGCCGCCTAAGCCTTTTTCAAAAGAGTCCTCTATATTTTCTGCTCCGCTTAAGTCATCCTCTGTCGTCTCATTGGACTTATCGGAAGGCTGCAAGTTTTTATAAAATTGCACCAAGCCTTTAAAACTTGCAGTAGAGTCCTCGTGCACGAAATCGATCATTTCATGCAATGGAATATCTAAAAAGGCCACAAGCTTCGCCACAACCTGCTCATCAACCTGCGAAGTCTTGTTATTAAGGAACCGAGACATGGTTGAAATACCCACATCTATATGAACGGCCAATTCTTTTTGGGAAAAACCACCTCTGAATTGCATATATTTCCTAACAATTGCAAGAAACAAGTCTATTTTGTCTTGATAAAACCGTATCATTTGAGATCTCCTTATGAGGTTTCAGAGACTTAACTAAATTTACATTGCATTAAGTCACTTGAATTGCTCATCGGAACGAAATTAAATTTCTTAATGCAATATTATTGCTTGACGCAATTAGTCAAGCTTGCTATTATTGCATTAGGAAACGCACAATGGGAGGTTCCTATGAACACATCAATTCTGAACATGGAAAACAGTGTCAAAACATGGACTTACATAAGAATTCAGGACGAAATTCTTAAGTCCAAAGCTTTCTCCCTCCTGAGCTTCAGTGGCTCATTACTTACCTCTAACCTCTTGGAAAGTTGTACTTTTACCGATTGTGCGTTTCATTCTTCTTCATTTAAGAAGTTAATCATAAGAAATACCAAGTTTATAAATTGCACCTTTAACTACGCGAAATTAGAGGATTGCAATTTCTATAACTGCACTTTTGAAAATTGCTCTTTTTTATTAACGAATTCCCTTAACTGCAATTTTCAAAAGTGCATGTTTTCACATTGCAATAATGTAGAATCGACTATTGCACAGTCAACTATCAATAATACGGACTTTGGAACCATGGATGAATCCTTTTTCATGGATGAAACAAACGAGTTCTACTATCAAGTAAACCTAAAACTTCAATTACTTCAGAGTCAGTTCGAGGAAACTGCTCTGATAGCCGCATAACCTTTTCCTCGAAATTATCTCTCTCACTCTTTTTATTCCCGCTCCAAAGTCAGGGATGAGCTTTGGAGCATTTTTTTCTTATGCCAACGGATTTTATCCAGTTTGTTAAAATAAGGACCAAGATGAGACACTCTTTTAATTTATTAAACTCTTTTTTCACTTTTTTCTTTTTGGTTTTAATAATCCAATTATTCGCTAGTTGTGCTTATTTCAGTCCTCGAAAAGGACCAGATAATTCTGATTACAACTCCGCACTTCAAAAATATAAAACTCTTCATGTCTTTTATTGTTCCGATTACAAGGGCAACTTTGTAAATATCCACTACCCTAAACATGAAGAATCAAATCACAACTCAGAAATCGATCGTAACTTAAACTTTCAGTTTGTTTACAAGAGTGATGGCAAAACCCCAATGAAATTGGCCATTGATGAATTAAAGAAAAAAGAGAATAATCGCAAACTCTCAAGCTTGATTAGTGACATCGAAGAAGAAAGAAACAATAGTTATTGGTGTGATTGTTATCCAATTGCGAAACCTTCAGTCACAAAAGATACTTTTATCTTAGACTCTCGCCTCTATTCATTTTTATCAGATCAAGACAAACAGGTTTTAGTAAACGATCTGAAACAAACCAAAAAAAGTTTAAGATCAAATATCAAGGAGTGTAAAGGTCATATGAGCACCCATGAAGATAGAGTTAGGAATCGATATAAAAAAGTTGAAAATAATCTTTTTATTTCAGATACAGCTTTTTTTAATCAATCAAATTAATAATTTCCTCTTCCCTTTTCGAAAACAAATCAATTTCACTCAAATGATCATTTGGATCAGATTTAATAAACTGAAAACTATCTTT